>NZ_JBQGCX010000902.1:0-3011 GCF_052038725.1 Actinosynnema sp. | reverse complement strand
GCGGTGGCCCCGCGGGGGGGCCGGCGCCGCGGCCCCCCCCGCGGGGGCGCGCGGGCGGGCCGCCCCCGCGCCCCCCGGGCCGTGGGGGTGCCCGGGGGGGGGCGGGGGGGGGCCCCCCCGACCCGGACCCCGCTCAGGCCCGCGAGCGCGCGGCGGCCAGCGCCGCCACGGCGTCCTCCATCTTCCCGTTCTCCCCGACGAAGGCCCCGCGCACCTGGGCCACCAGCTCGGGACCGGCCTTCTCCGGGCTGCCGCAGTCGAACGGCGGGGCCGGGTCGTACTCCAGGCCGAGCTGGGTGAACCGCGCCCGCTCCTCCCCCAGCAGCTCGGCCAGGACGGTGAGCCCGAAGTCGATGCCCGCCGTGACCCCGCCGCCGGTGATCCGGTTGCGGTCGGTCACCACGCGCTCGGCCACGGCCTCGGCGCCGAGCGGGGCCAGCAGCTCGCGGAACGCCCAGTGCGTGCCCGCGCGGTAGCCGTCGAGCAGGCCCGCGCCGCCGAGCACCAGCGAGCCGGTGCACACCGAGGTGACGTAGCGGGCGGTCGCGCCCAGCTCGGCGGTGAGCGCCAGGGCCTCCCGGTCGAGCAGCGCGGTGGTGGTGCCCGTGCCGCCGGGGACGAACAGGACGTCCACGTCGCGCGGGCAGTCGGCGAACGTGGTGGTGGGCAGCACCTCGAGCCCGCTGTCCGAGGCCACCGGGTCGAGCGTCCGCCACACCAGGTGGATCTCCGCCCACGGGCTCCACACCGCGTGCGGGCCGATCAGGTCGAGGTGGGTGAAACCGGGGTAGAGCAGCATCGCGACGACGGGCCGTTCGGCGGACATCGGGTGACCTCCTGGTTGATCGGGACCTCCTCAGCGTGCCCGCGACCGCCCGCTCGGGTGAGCGGCGTGAACGCCAATGAGTTCTAAGATCGCGCCATGCACCGGGTGGCGGTACTCGCGCAGGACGACGTGGTCGGGATCGAGCTGGCCACGGCCGTGCAGGTCTTCGAGATCGCGAACTTCAAGCGGGGAGCCCCGGCCTACCGGGTGGGCGTGGTGGGGAGCCGGGAGTGGGCGCCGAGCGCGGCGCTGACCGGGCCGCCGTCGTTCTCGGTGCGCGCCGAGCACGACTGGTCGTGGGCCGACGGCGCGGACACCGTGGTGGTCCCGGCGACGGGCGGCTCGCTCGACCCTCCCCCGGCGCGGGTGCGGGACCTGCTGCTCGCCGCCCACGAGCGCGGCGCGCGGGTGGCCTCGCTGTGCGTCGGCGCGTTCACCGTGGCCGCGACCGGGCTGATGGACGGGCGCCCGGCGACCACGCACTGGCACTTCGCCGACGAGTTCGCCCGCCGCTTCCCGGCCGTGCGGTTGGAGACCGACCGGTTGTTCACCGGGCAGGACGGCGTGTACAGCGCGGCCGGGGTGACCGCCGCGCTGGACCTGTGCCTGCACCTGGTGGAGCTGGACCTGGGCGCCGGGGTCGCGGCGGCCACCGCCCGCTACCTGGTCGCGCCGATGCGCCGGGAGGGCGGGCAGTCGCAGTTCATCGACTACACCCCGCCCGCGCGCCCCGACGAGCTGGCCGCGACGCTGCGCTGGGCCGAGGAGCACCTGGCGGAGGACCTGACGCTGGCGGACCTGGCCAGGCACGCGGCGATGAGCCCGCGCACGTTCAGCCGCCGGTTCGCCGCGGGCGTGGGCACGACCCCGGTGCACTGGTTGCTGCGCACCCGCGTGCGCCGGGCGAAGGAGCTGCTGGAGGTGACCGACCTGCCGGTGGACCGGATCGCGCGCGAGGTGGGGTTCCGCTCGCCGAGCACGTTCCGCCACCACTTCGGGCGGTTCACCCGCACCACGCCGCGCGAGTACCGGCGCTCGTTCAGCGGTGGGCGCGGGTGAGCGGACCGGTGCGGAGAGCGCTTGCCCACCCGGTCCGTCTCACCCGTTCGTGGGGAGACGGCATCCGCAAGGGGCACCCCGGTTTTGGCATCCTCTCCAGTGCGGTCCCGGCGCGGGCCGGGCGACGCGGAGAGGAGGTTGGCGCAGGTGGAGGCGGGGCACGAGCGGGCGGGGGGCTCGCGGGAGGACGGGGGTGACGGGGGTCAGGTGGTGTTCGACAGCACCGACCTGGAGACCACCGAGGAGTTCCTGATCAAGCACTACGCGCCGCTGCGGATCGGCAGCTCGACGGGGCGGTCGGGGGCGCGCATCACCAGGGTGGCCGGTGGCGCCGTGAGCGCGGACGAGGTGGCGCTCACGTTCGACATGAACTACAGCGTGGAACCGCTGGGCAAGATCTGCCTGTGCGACATCCGGACCGGCGTGATCGACCGGCACCGGCCCGCGGACTGGCGGGAGGCCGGGACGTTCGGGCCGGGCGACCTGTTCTCGTTCGCCCAGCCGGACCGGCCGTACCAGGGGCGCGCCCGCCAGGCGGGGTACAGCATCACCATGCTGGACCCGGCGCTGCTGAACCAGGTCGTCGGCGGCGAGGAGCAGGTTCGGCTGCTGGACCACCGCCCGGTCGACGCGGTGGCCGCGGCGACCCTGCGGAAGGTGATCGACCACGTGCGGGACGACGTGCTGGCCGCGCCGGGGGCGACCGCGAGCCCGCTGCTGGTGGGGGCCGCGACCCGGTACCTGGCGGCGGCGGTGCTGGACGCCTTCCCGACCACCGCGCCGATCGGGCCGAGCGCGGCGGACCGCCGCGACGCGCACCCGCGCACGGTGCGCAGGGCGGTGGCGTTCATCGAGGCCAACGCGGAGCGGGACCTGAGCGCGGCGGAGATCGCGTCGGCGGCGCACGTGACGCCGCGCGCGATCCAGCTGGCGTTCCGCAAGCACCTGGGGACCACGCCGACCGGCTACCTGCGGCGGGTGCGGCTGGACGGGGCGCGGGCGCAGCTGGCGGCGGCGGAGCCGGGGAGCACGACGGTGACCGAGGTGGCGCTGCGGTGGGGGTACAGCAGGCCGGGGGTGTTCAGCACGCACTACCGGGAGGCGCACGGGGAACCGCCGTCGCGGA
>NZ_JBQGCX010000901.1:0-1704 GCF_052038725.1 Actinosynnema sp. | reverse complement strand
CGGTTCCCCGCCGACCGCTACCGGTTCGACGCGGCCGACCACCTGATGCTGCCGTTCGCGGGCGCCCTGTCCGAAGTGGACGGGGAGCTGTCCGCCGCGATCACCCCCGAGCTGCTCGACGAGGTGCTCGCGCTGGTGCCCGACGAGTGGCTGGAGGGCGACGAGCAGTTCCCAGGGGCCGAGCGGGTCCGCTCCGCCTACCGGGACCTCTTCGCCGCGCGGCTGCGCGCGCCCAGGACGTGGGTCGACGAGCTGGAGGCCGACCGTGCCGCACGTGTTTGAGTACGCGCTGCTGCGCGCCGTCCCCCGGCAGGAGCGCGGCGAGTTCGTCAACGTCGGCGTGCTGCTCTACAGCGCCCCGCTGGGGTTCCTCGGCGCGCGGGTGCACGTGGACGAGGCGCGCGTGCTCGCGCTCGACCCGCACCTGGACGTGGAGCTGCTGCGCGACAGCCTGACCCACCTCGGCCTGTCCTGCTCCGGGGACCGCGCGGCCGGGCCGGTGTCCGGGACCAGCGCCGGGCAGCGGTTCCGCTGGTTGACCGCGCCGCGCAGCACCATCGTCCAGACCTCGCCCACCCACACCGGGCTCACCGAGGACCCCGACGCGGAGCTGGAGCGGCTGCTCGCCGCGCTGGTGCTGCCACCCCGTCCGCCGGGCGACCACTAGGGTTCCCTGGCAACCTGCGGGCCCGCGCCGCGTCTACCGGTGTGAGGCACCTAGAGCCCAGACGGATCGGGGAATCGACATGAGTGCTGGCCATTACGGGCACCAGCAGAGCCCTGGTTACCGCCAGGCGCCGGTGAGGCGGAGGCGGCGGCCGGGGCGGATCATCGGGTTCGTCCTGGTGGCGCTGCTGCTCGCCGTGGTCGGGATGTGGGTGTACGTCGACACCTCGCTCAGCCGCAGCGACGCGCTGCCCGACTACGAGGGGCGGCCCGCCGACACGCCGGGCACGAACTGGCTGCTGGTCGGGTCCGACGCGCGCGACGACCTCACGGACGAGCAGAAGGAGAACCTCGCCACCGGCGACGCCGCGGGCAGGCGCACGGACACCATCATGCTGCTGCACATCCCCGAGGGCTCGGGGAAGTCGACCCTGGTGAGCATCCCGCGCGACTCGTACGTGGACATCCCGGACAACGGCAAGAACAAGGTCAACGCGGCGTTCGCGTTCGGCGGCGGGCCGCTGCTGGCGCGCACCGTCGAGGGGGCGACCGGCATCCGGATCGACCACTACATGGAGGTCGGGTTCGGCGGGTTCGCGAACGTGGTCGACGCGGTCGGCGGCGTGGAGATGTGCCTGGACGAGCCGCTGAAGGACCCGCTGGCCGGCCTGGACCTGCCCGCCGGGTGCCAGGAGCTGGAGGGCTCGCAGGCGCTGGGCTTCGTGCGCACCCGCGCGTTCGCCACCGCCGACCTGCAGCGCGTGCAGAACCAGCGCGCGTTCCTGTCGGCGCTGGCGGACAAGGCCACCAGCGCGGGCACGCTGCTCAACCCGTTCCGCTCGATCCCGCTGGTGTTCGCGGCGACCGACTCGGTGTCGGTGGGCGACGGCGACCACCTGCACCACCTCGCGGCGATGGCGCTGGGCATGAGCGGCGGCGTGGACAACGTGACGGTGCCGGTCGGCTCGACGCCGACGCTGCCGGGCGTCGGGTCGGTCGTGCAGTGGGACCGGGAGAACGCGCTGCGGCTGTTCGGGG
>NZ_JBQGCX010000900.1:0-3647 GCF_052038725.1 Actinosynnema sp. | reverse complement strand
ACCGGTAGCAGGGCGACCCGGCTCGCCAGCTCCGTCCCGGCCTGGCGGGCGGACTCGGCGGTTTGCCACTGGGTGGGCAGCCGCGACACCGCCGACTCGACCAGCCGCCGGGCATAGGATCGCCGGTACTCGGCCTCGGTGACCAACTCGCCGTCCAACATCGGCGCCGTGGCCTCCGCAGCGCTCGAAGCAGCGCCCGGCTTCCCGGTGACCGCCCCGGCGGTCGACGTCGGGGCTTCCGCCTCGTGGCCGGTGGGCACGGAGGTGTCCGGGAACGGGAGCAGCACGCCAACCGTGCCGTTCTTCTGCTGCGTCGGGCTCACGCTGCACCCCCGCGCAGGGCGTCGCGGACCTCACGGGCCGCGTCGGTGCCGCATCCCAGCGCTTCCCGCAGCCGGGTCGCGGACGGGTCGGCGGGCAACCGCCCGGCGGCGATCAGCTGCCGGGCGCGGGCGGTCAGTAGGGCCGTCCGAGTCTCGGTAGCCCTCTGCTCCACATCGCCCTTGCCGGGGGCGTTTTGCCTGTACTCCGGGCCGGTAGAGGCGGCGGTAGGGCTTACCGGAAGGCCGTGGTCCAGGTCCGCGAACGCCGACCAGATCACCGGCAGCACCGCCACCGCGCCGACCGCCACCAGCGGGCCGATGGCTTGCGCGAGGAGCTGCATCGCGTCGAACCGCGCCCACGGCACCGACACCCACGGCAGGTACGGCCACACGTTGAGCGTCAGCGTCACCGTCAGCGCTCCGTACTCGACCACCGCCAGGTGCGGGTGGTGCAGCACCCGGCCACGGGTCGCCAGGAACGCCCGCGCGCCGACGATGACCAGCAGCACCGCCGAGATCACCGGCTCCACCGCCCACGCGCCCCACCATGCGGCGGTGCGCTCGGCCATGCCGCGGGTGAGCGTGTGGTGCACGCCCGTGGTCGACCAGCCCAGCGCGCCGACCAGCGCGGCCAGGGCCACGACGGTGAGCACCAGGCGCACCCGCGCCGCCTGCCACGCACGTGCCGCCGGGTCCTGCGCCAGCGCGTGCAGACGCGCGGCCTCGGCGGCGCGCTTACGACTGCGCCGCACCCGGTCGGTGTCGAGCAGCAGCGGCGCCGCGTCGGCCTGCAACTCCAACAGCGCATGCGCCTCATCCACCTCGGCACGCAACTCGCGAACCCGCCTGGTGGCCGGCGGCTCGACGGCCGGAGCTGCGTCGGGCACCGCCGAGGCCTGCGCGGCGACGTACCGCTCCACCTCCGCCACCGTGCGCCGCACCTCGTCGTCATCCGGCTCGGGCACCGGCAATGCCGTGGTCATCGCCGCACCCCGCAGTCCTCGCCGGGGCAGTCGGTGATGTGCCAGGTCCGCCGCCGCGCGGCATCCGGCCCGGACAGCAGGTTCGTCGCATCGCGCAACCGCTCGGCAGCCGCCCGGTCCTCCAGGCAATCCGCCGGGGAAAGCCACCCCTCCGGGTGGAACACGGTGGCCGGCTCCCGGTAGGCGAGGTGGACACGCCCGCTCATCGCGCACCCCCCGACCGCCGCGGCGCGCAGCGCGGGCACGGAGTGGACCGGGTGCGGTCCTCATCGAGCCACACCACACGAGCCGAGACCGGGTCGGAGTCACGAGCGTCGCACTGCCCGCACACCGGCGGCACCGCCGAGCGCCCGGTGGCGGGCGCGCTCGGCGCGGGACGGTTACCCGGATGGTTGAAGGACGGTTCGGGCGTCATGCTGACGCCCCGCTTGGTCGCTGCTGACACCCCGTTCGCGCCCTGCTGACGCCCCGTGCTGGTCAACGGGGTGCCATCTTGACGCCCCGCTTCCGAGGCTGTGGACAACCCGGCGGACAACACCAGGTCGTACACCTGTGGGCGCTGGTCAGCACGTTCGATGCGGGCGTCGCGCACGCGGGTGTTGCCCTTGCGGATCAGGCCCAAGTCCTCCAGCGACCGCAGCGCGCGCTGCACGGTGCGCCGGGACAGCCGGGTGTAGCCGATCATGCGATCGACTGACGGGAACGCCTCGGCCCCGTCTGGCCCGGCGTGGTTGGCCAGCGCGATCAACGTGATCGCCAGCGCGGCGGCGTCCTTGCGGTCGGTGGGGATGGGGGCGTGGTTGAGCGCCCAGTTGATGGCCTCGATGCTCACGGCGTCACCGCCGTCGAACTGCGGGCATGGGAAGATCGGCGCACGGCCGGGACCTCCAGCGTCCTGGTCCAGGCCCCGTCGCGTGTTAGCCGCACCCGGCGGGGCCGTCTACTGGAACTTCAGTAGCCCCACGTCTCTGGACCTGCCGCAGTACCCCGAGAAGCGCGTTGACGTGCTCGCCGCGCGGGCGTTCCGGGCGTTCCACGAAGGAGACGCCAACACCTCCCCGCGCGACAAGGCCGGGCGCGTGCTGGGGACCGCGCAGGCCCGCTGGGTGGTGGACGCGCTCGACCGCGGCACCGCCACTTGGAAGATCATCGCCGCCGGGTGCGCAACACCGCGTGACTGCGGGCCACGACCGGCAAGTCGCTGTGGTCCACGACCCTGCAACCGCAACGCCGCTGCCCCGAAGCGAACCACCCCAAGCAGACGACCCGAAGCGAACCACCCCAAGCAGGTGGTCCGAAGCAGACGACCCCAAGCGGGTGACGTCCCCCGCCCCCGGCCCGGAGCCCCCCGACCCAGTGCCCCCACCGGGCCGGGGCGCGCGCGGCACCCCGAACCTCCTGCAAGTCTTTTCCACCGCTCGGCCCTTGTCGCCCCCACCGCACCGTGATGCGCTGCCCCTGTCCCGGTGGAGCCGCCGGGCGCAGCCGCAAGAACTTGCGACAAGGAGGTCGCGGTGCGTCGGTCCGTCGCCGCGCTCATCGCGCTGGTCCTCGTCCAGCCCGCAGCCGTCACCCACCAGGCCCAGGCGCAAGCGGCCCCGGAGCCCGGAGCTCGCTTGGCCGTCGGCAAGACCACCGACCTCCCACCGGGCGCCCGCGCCGGCGACCAGGCCCTCGCCAAGGACGCCCTCCGCGACGCCCCCACCGGCGAGCGCTTCTACTTCGCCCTCCCCGACCGCTTCGCCAACGGCGACCCGTCGAACGACCGCGCCCACACCGGCGGCGACCGCGCGCAGCACGGCTTCGACCCCACCGACAAGGGCTTCTACCACGGCGGCGACCTCAAGGGCCTCCAGCAGCAGCTCGGCTACCTCGACGACCTCGGCGCCACCGCCCTCTGGCTCACCCCGGTCTTCCGCAACCGCTGGGTCCAGGGCGCGGGCCCCGACGCGTCCGCCGGCTACCACGGCTACTGGACCACCGACTACACCTCGCTCGACCCGCACTTCGGCACCACCGACGACATGCGCCGCCTCATCCGCGACGCGCACCGCCGGGGCATCAAGGTCTTCTTCGACATCGTCGCCAACCACACCGCCGACGTCATCGACTACGCCGAGGGCGCCCACGACTACGTCAGCTCCAAGGCCGTCCCCTACCTGGACCGCGAGGGCAACCCGGTCGACGTCGAGAAGCTCGCGGGCAGCCCCGACTTCCCCGACCTCGACCCGGCCACCTCGTTCCCGTACACCCCGGTCCCCCCCCCGGCCCCCCCCAAGACCCCCCCCGGGGGCCACGCCCCCCCCGCCGGCCACACCCCCGGCGGCGCGATCGGGTGCGG
>NZ_JBQGCX010000899.1:0-2449 GCF_052038725.1 Actinosynnema sp. | reverse complement strand
GTACTGGGTGTTGTGGGAGCGCTTCCACTCCCCCGCGCTCACCGGGTTCCAGGTGATCAGCCACTGGGTGCCGTTCCTGCTGCTGTCGGTGTGGTTCGGCGGGCTCGCGGATCGGTACGACTGCCGCAGGCTCATCCAGGCCGCCCAAGGGCTGTTCATGTTCGTGTCGGCCGCCTGGGGGGTGCTGTTCCTGACGGGCGCGTTGCAGGTGTGGCACGCGTGCGTGCTGCTGGTGCTGCACGGGTGCGCCGGGGCGATGTGGGGGCCCGGCGAGCAGATGCTGCTGCACGACTTCGTCTCGCGGGAGGAGCTGCCCAGCGCGGTTCGGCTGAACGCGACGTTCCGGAGCCTGGGGGTGCTGTTCGGGCCCGTGGTCGGGTCGGCGCTGCTGCTGGGGCTCGGGCCGACGTGGGGGATCTTCGCGAACATCGCTTTTTACCTGCCGCTGACGCTGTTCCTGTTCCGGACGCGGTTCACCGGGCACGTCAGGGAGGGCGGTGCGCGGAAGGCCAGGGTGGGGGTACGGGATGCGGTCAGGGTGCTGCGGGACGTGCGCGGTGACCGGCCGCTGGTGAGCATGATCGCGTTGGCGGGGTTGGGGTCGTTCCTGGTCGGCGCCTCGATGCAGTCGGCGATGCCGGTGTTCGCGCACGACCTGGGGGCCGGGTCGGCGGGGGTGGCGTACGGGGTGCTGCTGTTCGCCAACGGGGCCGGTGGGGTGATCGGCGGGCTGGTGCTGGAAGCCACCGGGTGGGTGCGGCCGAAGGTCGGGGCGGCGATCGCGGCCACGGCGCTCTACGGGGTGACCACGGTGGTGTTCGCGCTGTCCGGGAACTACGCGGTGGCGGTGGTCGCGCTGGTGGTGGGCGGGGTGGCGAACCTGGCGTCGATGTCGATCACGCAGACGGTGGTGCAGTTGCTCGCGCCCGCGGCGGACCGGGGGCGGGTGATCGGGTTGTACAACGTGTCGGCGGGTGGGTTGAAGGCCGGGAGCGGGTTCACGGTGGGGTTGCTGGGGGCCGTGGTGGGGCTGCACTGGTCGCTGGCGGTCAGCGCGGGGGTGCTGGTGGTCGGGGCCCGGGTGGTTGCGGCGCACGCGTTTCGGGGGAGGGCGGGTGGTCAGGCGGTCGGTTAGGCGGTTGGTCAGGTCGTCTTCTTGAGGGTCTTCATGTTCTGGTGGGAGACGATGCGGTTGACGGCTTTGAGGGTGCTGAGCTTGTTCATGATGAAGCCCTCGTAGGCGGCGCTGTCCGCGACGTTGACGCGCAGGTAGTAGTCGGGGAGGCCGAACAGGCGGAGGACCTCGGTGACCTCGTCGTAGGAGGTGATCGCGGCCTCGAAGTCGACGACGGTCTGGCGGTCGTTGAAGGTGATCTCCACGGCGACGACCACCTCGAACGGGCGTCCTGCGGCGGTGGGGTCCAGGACGGCTCGGTAACCGGCGATGACGCCGTCGCGCTCCAGGCGCTGGACCCTGCGCAGGCAGGGGGCCGGGGTGAGGCCGACCCGGCGGGCCAGCTCGGTGTTGCTGAGCCTGCCGTCCTCGGAGAGTTGCAACAGGATTGCTCGGTCTGTGTCGTCCAGTTTGGGTTTGTTGCTCATTTGGCGATTATAAGGCGACGTGGAGCAATCCAAGCGGGGGTTGGGGGACATAAAGTTGTGGCATGTCGGTTTCTTCCCCTGCCGCCGTTGAGGGCGCTGTTGAGAGCGCCGTTGAGGGCGCCGTCGAGGGCGGGGGTGTGTCGCGAGGGCTTCGGGACATGCTTCCCGCGGCGCTTGGCGCGGTCCCGCTCGGGCTTGCGTTTGGTGTTCTTGTCACCCACACGGGGCTCGCCTGGTGGTGGGGGACGGTGTTCGCCTCGGTGGTGTTCGCCGGGTCGTTCGAGTTCCTGCTGCTGGGGCTGGTGATGGCGGTGGCGCCGCTGTCGCAGATCGCGGTGACGGCGTTCCTGGTGAACTTCCGGCACGTGTTCTACGCGCTGTCGTTCCCGCTGCACCGGGTTCGGGGGGCCGGGGCGAAGGTGTACAGCACGTTCGCGCTGACGGACGAGGCTTGGGCGTTGACCGCGTCACCGGAGGCTCGGGGGTGGAGCCGGGGGCGGATCCTGGCGATCCAGGGCGGGTTCCACGTGGTGTGGGTCGCGAGCGTGACGGCGGGCGGGCTGGTCGGGAACCTGGTGCCGGAGGGTGTGCACGGGTTGGGGTTCGCGTTGACGGCGTTGTTCCTGGTGCTGGGGATCGACGCCTACCGGGTGCGGCGGAAGCTGCCCGCGCCGATCGCCGCGGTGGTGTGCGCGGTGGTGTCGGGGGCGGTGTTCGGCGAGGGGATGTTGGTGGGGGCCATGGGGTTGTTCACGGGGTACCTGGTGGTGACGTTCCTGGTGGAGCGGCGCAGGGGGCAGCGCGGGCGGCAGCGCGGGGGGCAGCGCGGGGGGCGTCGTGCCTGAGG
>NZ_JBQGCX010000898.1:0-1864 GCF_052038725.1 Actinosynnema sp. | reverse complement strand
GCTCACCGAGCGCCGCCAGGCCCAGCCCGGCGACCTGATCTGCGGCCGGTGCGGCGACAGCAACCCGCCCACCCGCAACTTCTGCTCCACCTGCGGCGACTCGCTGGCCGCCGCGACCGTCACCCCGACGACCTGGTGGCGCAAGCTGTTCCCCCGCAAGGACAAGACCGTCGCGGCGGGCACCCGCAACCGGGCCCGGCGAAGCGGCGCCGTCCGCAAGGGCCTCGGCCGGGCCGTGCAGCTGGTGCTGCTGGTCGCCGTGCTGCTGTTCGGCGCCCTGTACTGGCTGGTCGACCCGTTCCGCTCCACCGTGAACGGCACCGTCACCGGCGCCGTCGAGGACGTGCGCGGCGTGTTCGACGCGAAGCTCGAACCGGTGCGCCCCACCGCCGTCAGCGCCACCGCCGAGCTGCCCGACCACCCGGCCGCGCTGGTCGCGGACAACGCCTCCAACACGCACTGGGCCGCCCCCGCCGACCCGCGGCCCGCGCTGGTCCTGGACTTCGGCAAGCAGGTCGACCTCGCCAAGGCCATCGTGCGGTCGGGCGTCGGCGCCGACTTCCAGTCCGCGCACCGCCCGCAGCGCCTGCACCTCGTCTACTCCACCGGCAGGACGCACGACGTGGACCTCGCCGACACCCCCGACCCGCAGGAGGTCGCGCTCGCGAACAGCGAGGGCGCCGAACGCGTCGAGGTGCACGTGACCGGCCTGCACCGCTCGCTGTCGGGCAACGACGTCGCGATCTCCGAGATCGAGTTCTTCGCCCAGGGGTGAGCCCCGGAACCACGACCTGAGGAGCGCACCCCGGTGGACAGACCGGTGATCGGACGAGTGAGCAGACCCGCCGCCTTCCTGGCGCTGGCGGTGCTGCTGGGCGGCTTCCTGCTCGCCGACCGGGCGCCGCAGGCCACCGCGCAGGACGAACCCCTCTCCCCCTACCTGGTGGGGTACGAGGGCGGGGGCGACGTGCACAGCGCCAACGCGCGGGGCGCGGACCAGCGCGCCCTCAGCGGCCGGGAGCGCGAGGAGGCGCACCCCGCGTACTCCCCGGACGGCACGAAGATCGCCTACGCCCAGTGGGACGTCGAGACCCCCCCGAGCTCGGCGCCCCCGGCTCCAGGTCCTCCGGTCACCGGCTTCGCCAGCCTGGTCGTGGCCAACGCGGACGGCACCTCGCCCCGCGTGCTCACGCCCAGGATCGGCGAGGCCGAACCCACCTGGTCCCCGGACGGCACGAAGCTGGCCGTCACCACCGAGGCGGGCATCCGCGTCCTGCGCGTCTCGGACGGGACGGTCCTGGCGGACATCCCGGAGCCCCCGACCCTGTCCGCCCGCGACAGCGAACCAGCCTGGTCCCCGGACGGCACGACCATCGCGTTCACCAGGCGGATCGACGGCCAGGAGACGCCGAACACCGGGCCGTACCAGGTGGTGGGCGGCACGAGCCCCGGCGGCGACTACCGGACCGGGGTGAGCCTGACGACCGACGAGGTCCCGAACAACCCGGACATCGTGTTCCTGCTGGACAACACCGGCTCGATGGGCGGCCACATCCAGGACGCCAAGGCCAAGCTGACCGGCGTCCTCGCACGCGTCTCCGAGCTCCAGCCCACCGCCAGGTACGGCCTTGCCACCTACCGCGACATCGGCGAGGCCGAGCACTACGTGCTGCGGCAGCGCCCCACCGACGACCTCGTGGCCCTCCAGGCCCAGCTGAACGCGGTCTCCGCGAGCGGCGGCGGTGACGGCCCGGAGGACTGGTTCAACGGCCTGCGCCAGCTGGCCGTCGACAGCAGCGTCTTCACCCGTGACGGGAGCCGCGTCGTGGTGCTCCTGGGCGACGCGCCCCCGCACTTCAACTGC
>NZ_JBQGCX010000897.1:0-4149 GCF_052038725.1 Actinosynnema sp. | reverse complement strand
GTGTGGATCTCGTCGATGAACAGGATGATGTCGCCGCGGGTGCGGATCTCCTTGAGCACCTTCTTCAGGCGCTCCTCGAAGTCGCCGCGGTAGCGGGAACCGGCCACCAGCGAGCTGAGGTCGAGCGTGTAGAGCTGCTTGTCCTTCAGCGTCTCGGGCACCTCGCCCTTGACGACCATCTGCGCCAGGCCCTCGACGACGGCGGTCTTGCCGACGCCGGGCTCGCCGATGAGCACCGGGTTGTTCTTGGTGCGCCGGGACAGCACCTGCATGACCCGCTCGATCTCCTTGGCCCGCCCGATGACCGGGTCGAGCTTGCCCTCGCGGGCCATGGAGGTCAGGTTGCGGCCGAACTGGTCCAGCACCAGCGACGAGGACGGCGTGCCCTCGCCCCGGCCACCGGCCTCGGCGGGCTCCTTGCCGCCGGAGTAGCCGGAGAGCAGCTGGAGCACCTGCTGACGGACCCGGTTGAGGTCCGCGCCCAGCTTCACGAGGACCTGGGCGGCGACGCCCTCGCCCTCGCGGATCAGGCCGAGCAGGATGTGCTCCGTGCCGATGTAGTTGTGCCCGAGCTGCAGCGCCTCGCGCAGCGACAGCTCCAGGACCTTCTTGGCGCGCGGGGTGAAGGGGATGTGCCCGCTGGGTGCCTGCTGGCCCTGGCCGATGATCTCCTCGACCTGCTGGCGCACGCCCTCCAGCGCGATCCCCAACGACTCCAGCGCCTTGGCGGCGACACCCTCACCCTCGTGGATCAAACCCAGGAGGATGTGCTCGGTGCCGATGTAGTTGTGGTTGAGCATCCTGGCCTCTTCCTGGGCCAGGACAACCACCCGCCTCGCGCGGTCGGTGAACCTCTCGAACATTCGCACTCCCTGACTGCTGCGCCGGCGGTCCTCGGCTCGCCACTGGCATCCGTGGAGAGCGCGGCACCGTGGGACCACTGTAGTCGTTGCCCCGTCGCTCTCCGCTTCCGTTCAGAGCCTGTCGTCTTCGGGGAACTCCTACATCCGGTTACAACGGGTCATCTGCCAGGCAGATTCCGCGAACCGGGCGTTGTCCGCTGAGCGCGAACACCGCCATTGGTAAGGTAAGGCAAACCTCAGACGGCACGACCACAAGGACCCTGCTTCCCCATGACCGTACCGGCGCGGATCGACCCCCGCGACGCGCTGAACCCCCTGGCGGACACCGTTTCGGCCACGTCCTCCCTGGTGGGGTGGCTGGAGATCCGCTACGAGCGAACGGGCCGCGGCGCACCCGATGGATGGACCCGGTGCTCCGACCTGCTCGCCGATCCGGGGCGGTTCACCGCCTGGCGCGGCGAGCTCGCCGACTGGCTCCGGGAGCGGCACGGCGGCTCCACCGAGCGCGCCACGGCCGGGTACGTGCTCGGCTGGTACCTGGGCGCGGTCGGGATGCTCGGCGGCGCGCTGTTCCACCGGGCGCGCCGGGTCCCGTCGCTGCGCCCCGAGGACCTGGCGCTGCGGCTGGCCGACGACGGCAGGCCCGACGTGGTCGGCGTCGCGCTGCTGGCGGGCGGCTTCGCCTGCCTGCCCGGCGATCCCGCGGGCAACCACCCCGAGGCGACCGTCGTGGCCGACGAGTCCGCGCTGGCCGCGCTGCTGCGCGCCCGGTTCGCCGGGCACGCGGCCGCGTTCGCCGCCGCCTACGGCCCGACCACCCGGCTGGGCGGGCGGGCGCTGTGGGCGGCGGCCACGGACGCGCTGGACGGCTCGGCGTGGCTGGCCGGGCTGCACGGCGGCGACGAGGCGGCCGGGGTCGCGGACTCCGCGCTGCTGCTGCCGTTCCCCGAGGCCCCGTACACCTCGGCGACGACGTTGCGCGTGGTCGACGGGACCTGGACGCGCCGCCGGGAGAGCTGCTGCTTCCACTTCACCCTTCCGGGGGCACAGGCGTGTGACACCTGCCCCCGCGTCTGCGGGAAGTGACCGGCTCTCCGCCGTTCGTTGGAAGGATCAGCCCTTCGGGTGGTCTTGCCTGCGGTTGGCCGCCGCGTGCGTCGTGGACCGGATCGGCACCACCATCGGGGTGCCCGCGACCGGGTCCGCGATGACGGCGGCCTCCAGCCCGAACACCTCCTCCAGCACCTCCTCGGTCAGCACCTCGGACGGCGTGCCCTGCACCACGATCCGACCGTCCTTCATGGCCACCAGGTGGTCGGCGTAGCGGGCGGCGAGGTTCAGGTCGTGCAGCACCATGACGATCGTGCGCCCGCCCTCGGCGTGCAGCAGCCGCACCAGGTCCAGCACGTCGATCTGGTGCGCGAGGTCCAGGTAGGTCGTCGGCTCGTCGAGCAGCAGCAGGTCGGTGCCCTGGGCGAGCGCCATGGAGATCCAGGCGCGCTGGCGCTGGCCGCCGGAGAGCTGGTCCAGGGTGCGCTCGGCGAGGTCCTCCATGCCGGTCAACCGCAGCGCCTCGGCGACGGCGGCCTCGTCGTCTCCGGACCACTGCCGGTACCAGGCCTGGTGCGGGTGCCTGCCCCTGGCGACCAGGTCGGCCACGGTCAGCCCCTCGGGGCCCTGCGGGGTCTGCGGCAGCATCCCGAGCACCTTGGCCACCTCGCGGGTGGGCGCCTGCGTGATCGGCCTGCCGTCGAGCAGGACCTGCCCGCCCCTGGTGGGCAGCAGGCGGGCGAGCGCGCGCAGCACCGTGGACTTGCCGCAGCCGTTGGGGCCGATGACGGCGGTGACGGCGCCGTCGAGCACGTCCAGGTCGAGCCGGTCGACGACCAACCGGTCGCCGTAGCCGATCGACAGCTCCTGGGCGCGCAGGCGCGCGCTGGGGGACGGGGGTGCCGTGGTCATGTCCTCGCCTCCCGGCGGCTGCGGATGAGCAGGTGCATCAGGTACGGGGCGCCGAGCACGGCGGTGACCACGCCGACCGGCAGCTCCGTGCCGTCGACCAGCTGCCGGGCGATCAGGTCGGAGAGCACGCCCCGCACGGCGCCGACGCCGGCCGAGCCGCACCGCGCCGGGGTCGCGGTGCCCGCCAGGCGCACGGCGATCTGCGGGGCGGCCAGCGCCACGAACCCGATGGGGCCCGCGGCGGCGGTGGCCACGGCGGCGAGCACGACGCCGAGCAGCAGCAGGGCGGTGCGGGCGCCGTTGAGCCGCACGCCGAGGCCCCTGGTGGTGTCGTCGCCGAACTGGAGCGCGCCGAGCGTGCGGGTGGCCAGCACCGAGGCGGGCAGCAGCACGACCAGGGCGAGCGCGACCGGGACGATGTGCTCCCAGCCCCGGTTGTTGAGGCTGCCCGCGATCCAGACCATGGCGCGGGCGGTGTCGTTCACGTCGGCCTTGGTGAGCAGGTACTGGGTGGCGTTCGCGGTGATCGCGGTGACGCCGACGCCGACCAGGACGAGCCGGAAGCCCTCGATGCCGCGCCGCCAGGCGATGCCGTGGACCACCAGCCCGGCGATCAGGCCCCCGGCGAGCGCGGCCAGCGGGACACCGACACGGGCGACCGCGCCCGCGACCGCGCCGGAGCTGCCGGCCAGGACGATGACCAGCACCGCGCCGGTGCCCGCGCCCCAGGTGACGCCGATGATGTCCGGGGTGGCCAGCGGGTTGCGGGAGATGGCCTGGAAGATCGCGCCGGAGGCGGCGAGCGCGGCGCCGACGAGCAGGCCGGTGAGCACGCGCGGCAGGCGCAGCTCCACCACGACGAACCGCTGGCTGCGGCTGCCGCCGCCGAGCAGCACGTCGACGACCTGGCCGAGGCTGATCGGGAAGTCGCCGTAGGCGATGGCGACGGAGAGGACGGCCGCGGCGAGCGCGAGGCCGCCGACGACCAGGGCGATCGGGCGCGGGCGCAGCGGCCAGGAGAACGGGCCGAGGCGGACGCCGGTGCGGCCCTTCACGGTCGGGCGCGCGAGCGCGTCGCCGCCGACCGGGACGCCGGACGCGAGGCCGACCGAGGTGGCGCCGGTCGCGGGCGCGCCCCTCGCCGAGCCGTCCGCGGCGCCGTCCGCCGGGGGCCCGGTCACCGCGGCCCCCTCCCCCGCCGCGGCCCCCGCCCCCCGCCCCCCATCACCCGGGTCCGGGGGGGGGCCCGCGCCCCCAAGAACCGGGCGCCCCCCCCGGCCCACACCCAGCCCCCCCCCCACACGCCGGGGCCGGCGCCCCCCCC
>NZ_JBQGCX010000896.1:0-3038 GCF_052038725.1 Actinosynnema sp. | reverse complement strand
CGTCGTCGCGCGCAGCGAGGGGACCGGCAAGGGCACCAACGTGTTCGCGGTCTTCGACCGGGCGCGCGAGCTGGGCGCGGACCGGGTGCTGCTGCTCGACGCGGACGTGCGCTCGGCCGAACCGGGCTGGGTCGGCGCGCTGGCCGAGGCGGTGGACGGGGACGAGCCGGTGATGGCGCTGCCCTGCTACCGGCGCGACCGGTACGAGGCGAACACGACCAACCACCTGGTGAGCCCGCTGCTGGCGGCCGTGCACGGGGCGCACGTGCAGCAGCCGATCGGCGGCGAGTTCGCGTTCAACCGGGCGTTCCTGGAGCGGGCGGCGACCTGGGAGCGGCCGGACAGCGCGCAGCTGTACGGGATCGACGTGTGGCTGACCGCGAACGCGCTGCGGGAGGGGCTGCGGCTGGTGGAGGTCCCGCTGGGGCGCAAGCTGCACAACTCGCCGTTCCCGAAGATCCTGCGGCTGCCGCAGCAGGTGCTGGACTCGCTGTTCCACGTGGTGCTGGCGACCGACCGGGTGCGCGGCGCCGCGCCGCGCGGGTCGGGGCTGCGGCAGGCGGTAGACGTGGCGGCGGTGCCGCAGGACCCGGCGGTGGTGGCGCGGGTGGCCGACGCGGTGGGGCGGTACCTGGCGGCGCACCGGGGCGACGTGCTCGCGCTGTTCCCGGCGGCGCGCGGCCTGGTGTCGGCGCCGTGGGGGCTGCGGGTGGGCGCGCAGGTGTGGCCGGAGCTGCTGGCGGACGCGGTGGTGGCGCTGTCGGAGGGCTGGTTCACGTCGGCGCGGGACCACCTGGTGGCGCTGTACGTGAACCGGGTGATGACGTTCTGGGACGAGATCGAGGGGTTGGACGGGGCCGCCGTGGACGCGGTGCTGGACCGCCAGGCCGCGGAGACGGCTCGGGCGGTCGCGGGGCGCGGGGTGGAGCTGGGCGGTCGGGTGACCGGGCCTGGCGCCTTCCACGTCGGGCACTGGAGCGGGTTCACCGCCGACGAGCCCGCGCGGGGGCTCGCGGTGTGACGCGGTCGCGCCTCTGGCGGGAGTGGTGAAACCCGCCAGAGGCGTAACGCGGACGACCTCGGCAGCGCTTTCCAAGCATGGGAGCGGAGCGCGTCGGGCAGCGGAGGTGGTCCAGGCCCCTGTTGGCGCTGGCCGCGGTGTTCCTGGTGGTCGCGGTGTGGAACGGGGTGCTGACCGTCACCGAGGGGATCGGGTGGCGGGGCGCGACGGCGGCCGGGTGCGCGGTCGCGTCGGCCAGCCTGTTGTGCGTCGCGGCTGCGGACCGGTGGCGCTGACCACATGGCGCTGATCCCCTTGCGCGGCAACCGGTCGCGCTAGTCGAGGTCGCTCAGGTCGAGCACGAACCGGTAGCGCACGTCCCCGCGCCCCAGCCGCTCCAGCGCCTCGCCGACCCGCGCGGAGGGCAGCACCTCGACGTCGGCGACCACCCCGTGCTCGGCGCAGAACCGGAGCATCTCCGCCGTCGCCGGGAGCCCGCCGCTGCCGCTGGAGGTGAGCTTCTTGCGCCCTGCCAGCAGGTCCATGGTCTCGACGCGCACCGGCCCGAGGTAGCCGACCTGGGTCAGCGCGCCGTCCCAGGCGACCATCTTCAGGTACGGGGCGAGGTCGTGCGGCACGGCGATGGTGTCGACGACGACGTCGAACCGGTCGCGCGCCCGCTCGACCTGCTCGGGGTCGGTGGAGACGATGAAGTCCCCGGCCCCCAGCGCCCGCGCGTCGTCGGCCTTGTCGGCGGTGCGGCTGATCACCGAGACCTCCGCGCCGAGCGCGACGGCGAGCTTGACCGCCAGGTGCCCGAGCCCGCCGAGCCCGGCCACGGCGACCCGGCTGCCCGGCCCGACGCCGAGCGCGCGCAGCGGCTCCCAGACCGTGATGCCCGCGCACATCAGCGGCGCGGCGGCGGCCGGGTCGAGCCCCTCGGGCAGGTGGTGGGCGAACGCCTCGCGGACCACGTGCTCGCGGCTGTAGCCGCCGAGCGTGGTGCTGCCGTCGTGCCGGTCGGTCCCGCCGTAGGTCAGGGCGGGGAACTCGCGGCAGAAGTTCTGCTGCCCCGCCAGGCACGGCGCGCAGGTCCCGCACGAGTCGACGATGTTGCCCACGGCCACCGGGTCGCCGACCGCGAACGCGGTGACGTCGGGGCCGATCTCGGTGACCACGCCGGTGAACTCGTGGCCGGGCACCAGGGGCGTGGCGCCGTCGTGGGAGCGCAGGTGGTGCAGGTCGGTGTGGCAGACCCCGCAGTGGTCGACGCGCACGGCGATGTCGTCGGCCCGCAGGTCGCGCCGCTGGAGCGCGGACCGCACGAGCTCGCCGCCCTCGGCGCGCCAGCCGGTGGTCGTCCTCATGGTGGACACCCCTTCAAACAGACTGTTCGGTTTGTTTGACCGTAGGGCAGCTCGGGACCAAAAGCAAACCAACCGGTCTGTTTGCTAATCTGGGCGCATGGCAGAGCAGGCGCTGACCCCCAGAGGAGCCGCGACCAGGGCGCGGATCATCGAGGCGGCCACCGCCGAGTTCACCGAGCACGGCATCGCGGGCGCCCGCGTCGAGCGGGTCGTGGCGGCGGCGCGCACCAACAAGGCCCAGCTCTACGCGTACTTCGGCAGCAAGGACGGCCTGTTCGACGCGGTGCTGGGCAGCCTGATGGACCGGATCGTGGACGTGGTCCCGATCGACGCCACCGACCTCGCGGACTGGGCGGTGCGGCTGTACGACGACTACCTGGTGCGGCCCGAGGTGGTGCGGCTGGCCACCTGGACCCGCCTGGAGCGCCGCCCGACCGGCCACCTGGTGCTCGACCACGAGCAGCGCGAGGACGGGAAGCTGCGCGCGATCGCCGAGGCGCAGGCCGCCGGGCTGGTCGTGCCGGGCGACCCGTTCGACGTGATGGTGCTGGTGCTCTCGATGTCGCTGGCCTGGTCGCCGGTCAGCACCTCCTACGCGGCGAGCGCCGACGAGCCCGCCGAGGCGCACGAGCGCCGCAGGTCCCTGCTGCGCGAGAGCGTGCGGCGCGCGG
>NZ_JBQGCX010000895.1:0-2193 GCF_052038725.1 Actinosynnema sp. | reverse complement strand
GTTGACCTCGGAGCCCAGGAAGACGATCCGCGACCGGAGAAGCTGCTCGAAGACGGAGTCGGTGAGCGTCATGCCGCCGGTCGACGCCATGCGCGGCAGCGTGAGGTTGTTCCGTGCGTTCATGATCCTCGTTACCCCATCCACGGTGTTGACCGATCTTGCGTACCCCGACGATATCGGAGAGGTGGGCGTGCCCCCGGTCGACGGGGCGCGGTGTTCGCTGACAGCGCATGGCGGTGCCGCTCCGGGTGACCTGCGGCGCTCCGGGGGTCGGGTGTCCGGGCGCCGCGCGGGGACCCGCTGGATCATGGCCCCGACGTCGGCTCGCCGCCACTGGTGACCCGCGATCGGTCGTCGCGGAGCGTGTCCGATGTGGACGGTCGGGTGCGGGTTTTTTCACACCGGGGAGTGAAAACTCGACGGTCGGGTGAAGCGGGTCGGCGCTTGCGGCCGATGGCGGCGGGGCCGGCGTTCCCGCTCCGCGGCGCGGCGCGGGAACGCTCAGGCGGCCGTCGCGCGGTCGGACGCGAGGTCGTGCGCGCTGCCGGGACGGTGGTCATGCGTGTGGCTTCACCCGGACGGGTCAAGTTGGCCTGTGCGGGCCGTTGTCGCATGTCACGAGCCTGATGAGGACCCGATCGGGGCACCGTTTTTGTCGGTGATCGGCGGTAGAATCGAACAGTAGTTCGACCAGCTGCGAGGGGAGCCAGCCGTGGAGCCGGTCAGCGTCACCGCCCTGTCCTTCACCGAGTACGCGATGAGCGGTCAGCGTGGCCGCATCAACATCGTTTCCGAGCAGCGCAGCATCTACCTGGCGGTCGACCAGTGGGTCTGCGGCTTCTACAACCCGGTCCGCGCGGCGATGCGGCGCGCGGCCAACTCGACCGACCCCGCCGCGGAGCTGGACGCCGCGCTCGACGGGGCGACGCGCAGCGGGCAGCTGCGGGCGTTCGGGGAGATCAGGGACGGGTTCCTGCCGTGGCTGCGGTCGACGCGGGCGACCGGGGTGGCGATGCCCTCGGCGGTGTGGCGGTCGGGGGACCTGGAGCTGCGGGTGCGGCCACAGCTGGGGCTGCGGTTCCCGGACGGGTCGGTGTCGGCGGTGCTGGTGCACTGCAAGGAGCAGGAGATGACGCAGGAGGCGGCGAACGTGGGGCTGCGGGTGGTGCAGCAGGCGTTGCCGGGGTTGGGGGCGCTGGTGCTGGACGCTCGGCGGGGGCGGGCGTTCCGGTTGTCGCGGCGGACGAACCTGGCGAAGTTGGACGCGTTGATCGCGGCCGAGGCGGCGGGGTACGTGGTGCATTGGCGGATGAGCGCGTGAGGGGGTGAGGGGGGTGAGCGCTGGAAGGCCGGGCGACGCAGCGGGAGAAGGGGAACGCCCGGAGGTCGGCGGGCACAACAGGACGAAGGTGAGCATCCGGCGGTCAACAGGCGCAATGGGCCGAAGGTGACCGCCCGGCGGTCAGCGGGCGCACCGGGCCGAAGGGGCCGCTCGGGGGGCGGCAGGCGCAACGGGCTGAAGGTGATCGCCCGGAGAGCGGTCGGTGCAACACGCCGAAGTGAGCATCCGGCCGTCGGTCGGCGCAACGGGCCGAAGTGAGCATCCGGCGGTCGGTCGACGCGGCAGGCAAGGGCGGGGAGCAGGCAGCAGGCGGGGAACAGCAGGCGAGGAGCAGGGGGGAGTCCTGCCCGGCGTGGCGCCGGGCAGGGGGTGGCGGGCGTCGTGGTCAGGTCAGGCCTGCTGGGTTGTGGGCGAATTCGCCGTTCACGACCGTGGCGGCCAGGGGGATGGTCGCGATGCGGGTGGGGTCGACCGCTCGTGGGTCGTCTTCGAGGATGGTGAAGTCGGCCAGTTTGCCCTCCTCGATCGTGCCCAGGTCGTGGTCGCGCCTGCACGCGTAGGCCGCGCCCGAGGTGTGCGCGCGCAGGGCCTGCTCGACGGTCAGGGCCTCGTCCGGGCCGATCGGCAGGCCGGTGCGGGATTGGCGTTCCACCAGGAACTGGACGGCCCGCAGCGGGGTGCCGTCGGCCACCGGGCGGTCCGAGCTGCCCGCCAGGGGGATGCCGTGGTCCAGGAAGGAGCGGCCTCGGTACATCCACGGGGCTCGGGGGCCGGTGATCTCCGCGTAGTCGTCGCCGTAGGCCCAGAGGAAGGTGGGTTGGAGCACCGGGATCACGCCCAGTGCGGCGATC
>NZ_JBQGCX010000894.1:0-2361 GCF_052038725.1 Actinosynnema sp. | reverse complement strand
ACGTCCTTGAGGGCGGCGACGTCGACGTTGAGGCAGACGTCGCCGACGTCGACGGCGTGCAGGCGGTTCGCGGGTTCGAGCCGGTAGCGCTGCGCGCCCTTGTCGCCCTCCGGCGAGGTGTGCTCGGCGAACACGCTCTCCTTGAGGGCGCGGGAGGCGAACGTCGAGTCGACGCCGAACGCGACGTCGCCGATGGGGTTGGCCTTGGTGAGGACCAGCTTGTTGGTCAGCTCCCCGGCGTCGCCGCTGGCCAGCGGCTTGATCGTGATGCCGGTGTCGGACTTGAACTCGTCGAGCCGGGCCGGGTCGACGGCGAACGAGTCGTGGGTGACCAGGGTGACCACGCGCTCGCCGGGCGCGGCGGGCTGGTTGCCCGCGACGGAGCAGGCGGCCAGCAGCACGACCAGCGGAGCGGCGGACAGGGCACGTCGGAGCATCATCTCTCCCTACACCGGCATGACCCGGATCAGGTGTGGACGGTCGAAGGCTGGCGTGCCTTCCTCTCAGCCCGGCGCACTACCGGACTCCCGTGGTGCCGAGCAGCTTACGTCACCCGGTGGAATGATTCGCGCATGGCCGAGCTGCTGACCGACGACCAGCTGACCGCGGAGCTGGCGGACCTGCCGGAGTGGACCGCGCAGGGGGTGTCGCTGGTGCGCGCGGCGGACCTGCCGTCGTTCCGGGCGGCGATCGACGTGGTGGACCGCGTGGCGGACGTCGCCGAGCGCATGGACCACCACCCGGACGTGGACATCCGCTGGCGCAAGCTGGTGTTCCGCTGCTCCACGCACTCGGCGGGCGGGATCACGGCGCTGGACGTGTCACTGGCGCACGAGATCGACCGGGCGCTCGACGCGCCGGCGTGAGCGCAGCTCCACCACCACCGCGACCAGCGTCAGCACCCCGGCGGCCGGGTAGACCCAGCCCAGGGCGGACAGGTGCCACGGGCGCGGGATGATCCAGATCGACTCCTGGGCCATCAGCAGGAACGAGATCAGGTAGCTGCCCACCGCCACCAGCCACACCCACGCGGCGGCCGTGGCGAGGCGGTGGGTGGCCCGGTAGGTCAGCCACAGCAGCGCGGGCACCATCCACACCCAGTGGTGGCTCCACGAGATCGGCGACACGAGCAGGCCCAGGAACTGGGTGCTCACGACGGCCGCGAGGCTGTCGTTGGCGCGCACGGACTCCAGCAGCGCCCACAGGGCCAGCGCGGCGGCCAGGGCGGCGGCGACCAGGAAGATCGGACCGGTCTCCACGTCGTGCCCGACCGTGCGGGAGAGGGCGCCGCGCAGGGACTGGTTGATCGCCGAGCCGACCGGGCCGACGCGGGTGGCGTCGCCGAGGAGCTCGAACCAGAACTGGTGCGACTGGCTCGCGGAGATCGCGTAGCCGAGGCCGACCGTGCCCGCGAACGCGGCGAACGACCACAGCGCGGCGGTCCAGCGGCGGGTGGCCAGGAAGTACAGGCCGGTGATCGCCGGGGTGAGCTTGACGCCCGCCGCGACGCCGGTGCCCAGGCCCGCCACCCACGGGCGGGCGCTGACCATGGTGCCGATGAGCAGCGCGGCCAGGACGAGGTTGATCTGGCCGTAGTTCAGCGTGGTGCGGACGGGCTCGACCCAGATCAGCAGGCCGGTCCACAGCAGGACGCGGCGCGGGTTCGCGCCACCCGCCAGCTCCAGCGAGGTGCGGGTGAGGTACCAGAGGCAGGCCAGGGACAGCAGCTGCCAGAACCAGCGGGCCACGCCCCACGGCACCCAGGACAGCGGGACGAACACGAGCGCCGAGAACGGCGGGTAGGTGAACGGCAGCGCGAACTGGTCGGAGAACTCCTTGAGGCGCCACTGGTACAGCTCGCCGGTGAACAGCTCGGGCGCGGCGTTCCGGTAGACCATCAGGTCGACCATGGTCATCTTGGTCTGGAGGGCGACCATCAGCAGGTGCCCCAGCAGGGAGAGCCCGAACAGCCAGGGCGCGAGGGGCAGCACGCGCGCTTCCAGGGTGCGCAGGTTCACCGAGGATCCTCCACGATCGTGTGAGTTTCATGACTGCCGGGGCAACGTTCCGGGTACCCGTGCGTCAAGACCTGTGGGAGATCAACCGCAACAAGGGGAAGTCGCAGGACCGCCGACATCGTCGTGTTCACCGTGGCCGCCTTCGGGATGCTGGCGACCGCCGGTGGCGTGCTGGCGATGGCCAGGCACAGCCGCAAGCAGGTTCGCTGACCCGACGCGGGGCCTCCGGGGGGGGAGGCCCGCGGTCGAGGAGCGCGTCGGGGGCCCCGGGTGAAAGCGACCACCGGGCCCCCGCAATCCCGGGGGCCCTGGCGGGGGACGGGGGCGTGGGGGCCGCGGGGTG
>NZ_JBQGCX010000893.1:0-3535 GCF_052038725.1 Actinosynnema sp. | reverse complement strand
GGGGGGGGCGCCTAGGCCACGGTGTCGGTCGGCCTGGGGGTCGCGCGGTTGTGGGTGCCGGTGCGGTGAGGGTGCGGGGGGGGGGCGCGCACCCCCGCCCCCCCGCTACAGCACCCGCTTCGCGAACCTGCGCTGCTTGCGCCGCGCCACCGCCATGATCGGCCCGGACGCGCGCAGCCCCAGCCCTGGGAACGCCGCGAGCAACCGCACCAGCGGCCCCCGCCACCTCGGCACCGCCAGCACCGGCCTCGGCCTGGCCAGCAGCCCCACCGCAGCGTCCGCCACCTCGTCCGGGAGAAGCCGCGTCCCGAACCAGGACGCCGCCGCGCGCGGGTCCGACGCCCGGTCGAACAGCATCGGCGTCCACATCCCGTCCGGGCACAGCGCGCTCACCCGCGTCCCGCGCCCGGCCAGCCGCAGGTCGTGCTGCACGCCCACGCTGAACGCCAGCGCCGCGTGCTTGCTCGCCGCGTACAGCGCCTCGCCGGGCGCCGCGACCAGTCCGGCCAGCGACACCACGTTCACCACGTGCCCGTCGTCGTCCATCGCGCCGAGCGCGGCCAGCGTGCCGTTCACCACTCCCTCGGCGTTGACCGACAGCAGCGCCCGCCGCCGCGCCCACGGCTCCTCCCACGCCGGGCCCGCGCTCAGCAGCCCCGCGTTGTTCACCCACACCGCCAGCCCCGGCGCGCCCGCCGCGACCCGCTCGCACGCCAGGGGATCGCCCACGTCCAGCTCAGCGGCCCGCGCGCCACGCCCGATCGCCCGCGCGACCGCCCGCGCGCCCACCTCGTCCACGTCCGCCACCACCACCGCGTACCCGCGCCCGGCCAGGCGCGCGGCGATCCGCTCGCCCAGCCCGCCCGCCGCACCGGTCACCACCGCAGAGCGCATCCCCGCATCATCCCGCGCCCGATCGGGGGCACGGGGGTGAAAAACACATTTCGCCGGACGGGGGCCGGGGAAGACCATGGTCACCGTGGTACTCACGACCCCCCGAACACCTCCCACCCCCCTGAAGCAGCAGCTCCTCCCCCTGGCGACCGTGGTGGTCCTCGGCGGCGCCGGTTACGCGCTCGTCGGGCCCCTGCTCTCCCTGTTCCTGATCAAGGAGCTCGGCGCGAACCCGTTCCAGGTCGGGTCGTTCATGCTCGTCAGCGCGCTCGCCGCGCTCGCCGTCAGCACCGCCGTGGGCCGGTTCTCCGACCGCCGCGCGGTGCGCAAGCAGCTCCTGGTCGTCGGCTCGCACAGCGGCACCGCCGCGTACGTGGTCTTCGCGCTCTCCCGCGAGTACCTGCTGCTCCTGCTGGTCTCGGTCACCCTGGCCGCGCTGAGCAGCGTCATGGTGCCGCAGAGCTTCGCCTACGCCCGCCAGTCGCTGTCCGCCAGCGGCTCCTCGCGCGGGCCGCTCGCGACCAGCGCCCTGCGCACCCTGCTGTCGCTGTCCTGGGCGATCGCCCCGCCGCTGGCCGCCATCTTCGTGGAGCGCTCCAGCTTCACCTGGGTGTTCGCGGGCGCGGCCGTCATGTACGCGCTCGCGGCGCTGGCCGCCTGGTACCGGCTGCCCGCCCTGCCCAAGCCCGAGCCGGTCGTGGTCATGCCCGACTCGGTCGCCGTCCCGTCGCGGGCGCGCGGCGAGCTGTCACTGACCGCCGTGGCGTTCGTGCTGCTCCAGGGCACGACGGCGCTGAGCGTCGCGGTGCTGCCGCTGTTCGTCGTCGACGACCTGGGCGGCACGGCGGGCAACGCCGGTGTCGCCATGGGCGTGTGCGCGGCGCTGGAGATCCCGCTGATGCTGTGGCTGGGCTTCGTCGCGGCCAAGGTCGACAACCGGCTGCTGGTGCTGGCGGGCGCGGTGCTCGCGCTGTCGTACCACGGCGTCATGCTGGTCAGCGGCGAGGTGTGGCACGTGATCGCCGCCCAACTGCTGCACGCCCTGGCCATCTCGGCGCTGCAGGGCATCGGCATCTCCTACTTCCAGGACCTCGACCCGGACTTCCCCGGCCGCGCCACGACCCTGTTCACCAACACCGGCAAGGCGGGCTCGATGCTGTCCGGGCCGCTGCTGGCGCTGGCCCAGGCGAACGGCTACCGGACCGCGTTCGCGCTCGGCGCGGCCATGGCCGTGACCGGTCTCGCGCTGCTCCTGCTCGCCCGCCCGCGCCGCGCCCGGCGACCCCGCACCGACGTCGGCGCAATGCCGTAGTCCCCGGTGCGCTAGGGGTTTCCGGATACCGGGAAGAAGTGCGGCGCGTCGCTATGGTGATCAACATGATCACGCGCCCCCACGATCCAGCGGCCAAGTGGGCCGCACACCCGACCTGGCTGATCACGCAGGCCGCGCTGCACGCGCACCGCCTGGTGGCCGACGGGCTCGCCGCCGTGGACGCGCGCGGGCACCACTACCGGGTCCTGGCGACCCTGGAGCAGACCGGCCCGGTCAGCCAGGCCACCCTCGGGCGGACCAGCGGCATCCACCTCAGCGACGTGGTGGCGGCCATCAACGAGCTGGCCGAGCGCGGGCTCGTGCACCGCGACCCCGACCCGACCGACCGGCGCCGCAACACCATCACCCTCACCACGGCGGGCCGCAGGCAGCTGCGCAGGCAGGAGCGGCGGCTCGCCAAGGTGCAGGACGAGTTACTCGCGCCGCTGGCGCCCGAGGAGCGGGAGGAGTTGGTGCGGTTGCTCGGCCAGGTGCTGTCCCACCACCGCAACGGCTGACCCGGTCCGACCAGCCTGCGGCGATCACCAGCCCGGCAGGCGCCCGGAACCGGACGGTCCCTCCCGCTCAGCGGGTGGACCCCGCACCGCCGCCCCCGAGAACCGGGAGGGCGGCGGCCCTCGCCGCGCCGAGCCGCGCCACGTCGAGGCCGACGACCCGCGACGACCACAGACGGCGGGCAGCGCCCGACCGGCGCCCGGCCACCGCAGGCGAGCGGCGTGCTGCCGGGGACCGCAGGGCTGAGGGCGCAGAGCCGAGGACGCAGGGCCGGTGGCCGGACACCCCGAGCTGCCGCAGACCCGAGACGACCCGGTCCGCCGAGGCCCCCGTCGCACGCGCACCGCGCTCCCGGCGCCGCAGCCGGAACGCCGCACCACCCCCCGACACGCCCGTGCGACACCGCCGGACACCCGTGCGCGCTGGCAGGCCCCCGTGCCCCCACCGCCGCAGACCACCCGCGCACGGCCGCCAGCCACCCCCGCACCGGGACGCCGCCGCGACACCCACGTGCCGCCGCAGGCCACCCGCGCGCGCCGCCGACCCCGGCCGTCACACCATGCCCAACCCCCGCCGCCGGGGCGCCCGCTCCCGCACCGGCTCCTCCTCAGGGCCCGCCAGCGCGTCGTACGCCGCCAGCCACCCCGTCGCCCGGTAGTCCCCGCGCCGGGTGAACACCGCCACCCCCACCGCCGCCTCGCCGCTCGCGGGCGGTTCCGGGTAGGGCAGCTCGCGCTCGCCCCCGGTCGGGGTCGGCGGGCCGGTCTCCTTGCCGCGCCAGGTGATCGCCGTCGCGCCCGCCGTGCACGCCAC
>NZ_JBQGCX010000892.1:0-3946 GCF_052038725.1 Actinosynnema sp. | reverse complement strand
GTCGCGGCAGGTCGCAAGACGAACCCCGACGCCACGGCGCGCGTCGGCGAGCTCAACACCAGATCGGGCAAGGTCGACGCCGAGGTCATGCGGCTTCGCGACGTCGGCGCGGCCACCGGCGACATCGACGACACCGTCCGCACCGCGTACGAGAAGTCGCTCCAGTCGCTCGACGGCCTCAACTCGCTGCGCAACACCGTCCTGGAGAGCCAGTACCCGGACGCCTCCGTCGCCAGCGCCTACGGGCAGCTGCTCGACACCCTGCTACAGGTCCCCCGCGCGACCTCCAGCAGCCTGAGCCACGAGCACCTCACCCCGCTGGTCGGCGCCAACCTCGCGCTGTACGCCGCGAAGGAGCAGCTCGCCCAGCAGAACTCGATCCTGATCTCCGCGGCGAACCGCAGCGAGTTCGGCCCCAACCAGGCCAACGCGCTGCGCGGCGCGCAGTCCAAGCTGGACTCCGCGATCACCGACTTCACCAACGTCGCGAGCCAGGACAACCGGCAGAACTACCAGGACACCGTGTCCGGCACGGCCGTCGACGCCCGCAACCGGCTGGTGACGCTCGCGCTGGTGCAGAACGACAACGGCAAGGCCATCTCCTTCAACGAGAACGACGCGCTGCGCGTCGGCGAGGACACCGCCGCCCTGCTGCGCCAGGTCTCGCTCGACATCGAGGACCAGGCCCAGCGCGAGGCCGTCCGGCTCACCGACGAGGCCAACGCCCTCGCCTGGCGCGACGGCGCGCTCGTGGCCGCCGCGCTGATCATCGCGTTCGCGCTCATGGCGGTCGTCGCCACCTCGATGCTGACCCCGCTGCGGGTGCTGCGCCGCACCGCGCTCGACGTGGCCCGCAACCGCCTCCCGGACGCGATCAAGCGCATCCGCACCCACCGCGACCCCGAGCGGGCCGCGGAGGAGTCCCTGGTGCCGGTGCCGATCCACACCACCGAGGAGGTCGGCCAGGTGGCCCGCGCGTTCGACGCGGTCCAGCGCGAGGCCATCCGCCTCGCGGTCGAGCAGGTGGCGCTGCGCGCCAACGTCAACGACATGTTCATCAACCTCTCCCGGCGCAGCCAGGCGCTCGTGGAGCGGCAGATCACCGTCATCGACCGGCTGGAGCAGGACGAGCAGGACCCCGACCAGCTGGCGAGCCTGTTCGAGCTGGACCACCTCGCCACCCAGATGCGCCGCAACAGCGAGAACCTGCTCGTGCTCTCCGGCACCACGGTCACCCGCCGCGTCACCAGGCCGGTGCTGATCACGGAGGTGCTCGGCGCCGCGGTGTCCGAGGTCGAGAAGTACGCCCGCGTGCACATCGCGCCCGCGCCCGACCTGCGCGTCCAGGGCCGCGTGGTCAACGACCTCGCGCACCTGATCGCCGAGCTGCTGGACAACGCGACCGCGTTCTCCAAGCCCAGCACCAAGGTGACCGTGCGGGCCATAGAGACCCGGCGCGGCGAGGTGTCCATCCGCATCCACGACCGCGGCGTCGGGATGCAGGAGCAGGACGTCGTCGAGGCGAACCTGAAGCTGTCCGAGCCGCCCGAGGTCGACGTGTCGGTGGCCCGCGAGATGGGCCTGTACGTGGTCGGCCAGCTGGCCAAGCGGCACGAGATCCACGTGTCGCTGCGCAACAACGACGACATCGAGGGCGGTGTCACCGCGCAGGTGCTGCTGCCCGCGGGCCTGCTGCACCGGGGGCCGGACCCGCAGGGCGGCGGCGGGCGGCAGAGCCTGCCGCTGGGCAGGCCCGGAGTCCTCGCGCTGGCCGACCCGCCGGAGGTGGAGGAGACCGGGGCCGTCGCGCTGTCCGGCCTGCCCAAGTGGAGCCCGGACCAGATGCCGTCCGCGTTCGGCGAGGCCGCGCCGGAGCACGCGTTCCGGGGCCAGCCGGGGCAGAACGGGGTGACGCCGCAGGAGACCACGTTCTCCGGCAGCTCGTTCTCCGGCACCTCGTTCGACTCGTTCGAGGACACCGGCGCGCACCGGCCGGTCGAGCACAACTCGTCCGCCGAGGGCCTGTTCACCGCGACCGTCAGCGAGACCGCGCCGCCGCGCGCGGGCAGCGACATCGACTACTCCTATCCGCCCGCGCAGCACCAGCAGCAGCGCGCCGTGCCCGCCCCCGCGCCCGCGGCGGTGGAGGACGACGCGTCCACCCAGCGCCTGCCGATCTACGAGGACGTGCTGTCCCGCTGGTTCCAGGGCGGCGACGAGGACTCCGGGGAGGCGCGGGTGCGGGGCGAGGGCAGGCGGGCGCGCGGCGAGCACGCGCTCCCCGACGAACCGGGGTCGCCGGACCACGACGACCTGGTGCTCGACGGCGGGTCCGACGCCGAGCGGACCGTGTTCGCCGAGCCCGTCGTGGACGCCCAGCCGGACCCGGCCCCCGCGCAGGCCTCCGGGCTCGGCGGCCTGCCCAAGCGGGAGCCCGCCCCCTCCAAGGTGTCCGCCGCCGCGGCCAACTGGGGCTCCTCCGACGACAACTGGTCGACGGCGAGCAAGGTGCTCAAGACCTCCGTCGACGAGTCCACCACGGCGGGCCTGCCCAAGCGCGTCCCCAAGGCGCGCCTGATGCCCGGTTCGCTCTCCTCCGCCTCGTCCACCACCGCGACCCAGGCGACCGTGCGCGCGGGGGGCCAGACCGGCCCGTCGTCCGGCGGGATCGCCACCGCGCAGGGCCCCCGGTCCGCCGACCGGTTGCGCCAGCGGTTCGCCACCTACCAGCGCGGCCTGCAGATGGGCCGCGACAACAACCAGGACGATGACAGCCTGCCCTGGGAGGGCCTGTCGTTCGGCAACTCAGACAAGGAGCAGAAGTGACCTCCGCAGCCGATGAGCTGGAGAACTTCAGTTGGCTGGTCGACGACTTCGTCAACCGGGTGGCCGGTGTCGCCCACGCGATCGTGGTGTCGGCGGACGGCCTTCTCCTCGCCGCCTCCGAACGCCTGCCCGTCGACCGGGCCGAGCAGCTGGCCGCCGTCGCGTCCGGCCTGGTGAGCCTGAACCTCGGGGCGGCGCGCTGCTTCGAGGCGGGCAACGTGAAGCAGACCGTGGTGGAGATGGAGCGGGGCTACCTGTTCCTGATGTCCATCAGCGACGGCTCCTGCCTGGCCGTGCTCGCCGCGCCCAACTGCGACATCGGCCTGATCGGCTACGCCATGACCAGGCTGGTCGACCGGGTGGGCGTGCAGCTGACCCCGGAGATCCGCTCGCAGCTGCACGTGGCGATGCGCAACTAGAGCACCACCCACCTCCTTACTAGGGAAAGCAGAGCAACATGAGCGGTGGAGCTCCAGCCGGCCGGACCGCCCCGACGACCACCTCGACGAAGATCGTGGTGGCGGGCGGGTTCGGCGTCGGCAAGACGACCTTCGTCGGTTCGGTGTCGGAGATCGTCCCGCTGACCACCGAGGCGGTCATGACGGAGGCCAGCGTGGGGGTCGACGACCTGTCCTCCACGCCCAACAAGGTGACGACCACCGTGGCCATGGACTTCGGCAGGGTGTCGCTGGACAGCGACCTGATCCTCTACCTGTTCGGGACCCCCGGCCAGCACCGCTTCTGGTTCATGTGGGACGACCTGGTGACGGGCGCGCTCGGAGCGGTGGTGCGGGTCGACTCGAGGAGGCTGTCGGACGCGTTCGCGTCGATCGACTTCTTCGAGGACCGGGACCTCCCGTACGTGGTCGGGGTGATCTGCTTCGACGGTCTGCTGCACCACCGGGTCGAGGACGTGCGGGAGGCGCTGACGGTGGACGCGTCGGTGCCGATCATCCCGTGCGACGCGCGCAACCGGCAGTCCACGAAGCAGACGCTGATCACGCTGGTGGAGCACGCCCTGCGCAGGCAGCCGCTGTTCGCCTGAGCCGCCCGGCGCTCCTGCGGGGACGCCCCCGACCGCCCGGAACCACCGGGGGTCGGGGGCGTCGCCCGTTCACGG
>NZ_JBQGCX010000891.1:0-6084 GCF_052038725.1 Actinosynnema sp. | reverse complement strand
AATAAAAAACCTAAAATGCTTTACAAAGAAAAGCGACCCGCTGTCAACAGACCAATCCACCGCCCGGTTCACCCGAAGAGACGTTCCCCATTTCACCCTCTCCTCACGGCGGGATGCCCCGGCGGCGGGCGGACAAGCGGGCGCGCGGATCGCCCGAGCCCTTTCCCGGAGAACCCCGCTGGGCGTGGCGGTCGTTTTCCCCGTTCCCCGCGCCGGGGCGCGGCGCCGGGTGCTCGGGACCGCGCCGAGGGCCTTCGGCCAGAGCGGCGCGCGTCGCGCGGCAGCGGCACCGGCGTGAGCAGCGGCGGCCCGCCGATCACCGGCAGCAGCCCGGTCTGCGCCACCAGCACCAGGAGCAGGCCGGACCTGGGCGGGCCCGGCGCCGAGGACGAGGACGGCGATGAGCGGGAACGCGTCGAACGCCAACCACGTCCTCGTCGTGCGCGACCCGCTTCGGCTCGGGGGGGGCGGCTCGCCCCGTGAGGGCGTGGGGAGGTGAGCGCGGTGATCCCACCGGGCTCGCCGGCGGTTGCGGCGCTCTGCTCGCGGTGGCGGGCTGCTCGCCGGATCCGGGTTCGCGGGCTTGATCGCGCTCAGCGCGGGCGCCGCGCGCGGAACGCGCTCACAGCAGCGCCGCGATCTCCCCCGCCGTCCAGAACGGCGTGGTCCCCGCCAGGTGCGCGGCCACCCGCTCCGGTGGCCAGGACCAGGTCTCCCGCAGGCCGCCCGCCAGCATCCTCAGGTACGCGGCGCTCGGGCTGGTGTGCCGGACCTCGTCGGCCCGCCAGGGCGCGGTGAACGTCAGCGCCGGGCAGCCGTCCGCCTCGCCGACCAGCACCAGGGTCTCGTACCGGCCGGGTCCCAGTTCGGCCCGCCCTGTCGCCAGGACGGTCGACAGGTCCAGGTCCTCGCCCGGTTCGCGGTACATCTCCTGCGCCGCCACGTCCGAGAACTGGCCCACCGTCACCAGGTACGCCCGGCCCGCCGCGACCCCCGGCAGCGACGGGTCGTAGAACGCCCTCCCGCCGTCCCACACCGGCGAGTGCGTGGTGAAGTACACCCCGCCGGGCAGCTCCCACGGGCGGTCCGCGCGCGGGGGCGCGGTGTCCCGGCAGCCGGGGTAGGCGCGCGCCGCGCCGGGCGGGGTCCCGCCGGACAGGTAGCAGCCGAACCTCCCCGCGTGCAGGTTCGACCCATAGCTCACGTACCAGACGAGGCCGACCACTCGTCCTCCAGCAGCGCGTACACGTACACGTCGCCCCACTCGCCCTTGAACACCTCGTTGTGCCGGAAGTGCGCCTCCCTGCGCATCCCGAGCTTCTCCATCACCCGCCACGACGCGGTGTTCCTCGGATCGCACTGCGCGACCACCCGGTGCAGCCCCAGCTCCTCGAAGGCCAGGCGCAGCAACACCTCCGACGCCTCGACGGCGATCCCCCGCCCGTGGTGGTCGGGGTGCAGGACGTAGCCGATCTCGCCCTGCCGGTTCGCCTCGCTCAGCCACTTCAGCACGACCTCGCCGACGACCTCGCCGTCCAGCTCGACCGCCAGCGACAGGTCCTCGCCCGCCTTCGACGGCCACGGCACGGCGGCCCTGGTCATCAGCTGGTCCGCGCTCTCCTCCAGGGTGCGCGGCCCGCCGTACAGGTAGCGCACGACGTCCTCGCGCGACTGCCACGAGTGCAGCGCTTCCAGGTCCAGCCCCGTGAAGGGGCGCAGCAGCAGGCGTTCGGTGCGGATCGGGTAGTCGGGTGCCACGCCCCCCACGTTAGACGTCGGCGAGCAGCGCCACCGGGTTCTCGACCAGGTCCGCGACGTACCGCAGGAACCCGCCCGCCACCCCGCCGTCGCACACCCGGTGGTCGAAGCTGAGCGTCAGCTGGGCCACCTTGCGCAGCGCCAGCCGCCCCTCGTGCGCCCACGGGCGGTCGGCGATGCGGCCGATGCCCAGGATCGCGACCTCCGGGTGGTTGATGATCGCGGCCGAGCCGTCCACGCCGAACACGCCGTAGTTGTTGAGGGTGAACGTCCCGCCGGTCAGGTCGGCCGCCGTCAGCCCGCCGTCGCGGGCGGACGCGGTCAGGTCGCGCAGCCGCCCGGTCAGCTCGGTCGCGGTCAGCGCGTGCGCGCCCCGCACCACCGGGACCACCAGGCCCCGGTCGGTCTGGGCGGCGAAGCCGAGGTTCACCTCGTCCAGCAGCACGACCTCGTCGCCCTCGACGCGCGAGTTCAGCTCGGGGAAGCGGCGCAGGGCCAGCGCGGTGAACCTGGCCAGCAGGCCCAGCAGCGACACCGTCGGCAGCGCGGCGCGCGCCTCCACGAGCCCGGTGGCGTCCACGTCGACCCACACCGTCGCCTCGGGGATCTCCCTGCGGGAGGTGGCGAACTTGCGCGCCGCGACGCCCCGGACGCCGGTCAGCGGGATGCGCCTGTCCCGCGCGGGGGGCGCGGCGGCGGGCTCGGTCCAGGGACCGGGGGCGCGGGCCGGTCGGGGCGCGCGGGCGGCGATCTCCCGCTCCACGTCGGCGCGGCGGATCACCCCGCCGGGGCCGCTGCCCTCGACGGTCTCCAGGGCCACCCCGTTGTCGCGGGCCAACCTCCGCACCAGCGGGGAGATCACGGCGGGCGCGAGCCCGGCCGGTCCGGCCGCGACGGGCGCCTCCGCGACGGGGGCGTGCGTCACGCGGCGACGGCGGCGGTTCTGCTGCGAGGTGCCGTAACCGACGAGCACGTTCCCGCTGTGCTCCGCCGAATCAGCCCGCGCCGAATCAGCCCGCGCGGAACCCGACCGCGCGGAACCCGACCGCACCGCACCGGGTTCCGCGGCGGCGGCCTCCGCCGCGACCGGTTCCCCTTGCGCCGCAGCGCCTCCCGCCCCGTCACCGGCGACGCTCAGCAGCACCGACCCCACCGCCAACCGCTGCCCCGGCTCGCCGTGCCGCGCGGTCACCACGCCCCCGTACGGGCAGGGCACCTCCACCACGGCCTTGGCGGTCTCCACCTCCACCACGGGCTGGTCCACCACGACCGGGTCGCCGACCGCGACCAGCCAGGACACGATCTCCCCGTCCGTGAGCCCCTCGCCCAGGTCCGGCAGCCGGAAGTCAGGCACCGCGCACCTCCACCCGGTCGTCCCACTGCAGCGCGCCGATGGTGTCCAGGATGCGGTCCACGCCGGGCAGGTGGTGCTCCTCCAGCATCGGCGGCGGGTACGGGATGTCGAAGCCGGTCACCCGCAGCACCGGCGCGTGCAGGTGGTGGAAGCACCGCTCGGTCACCCGCGCCACGACCTCCGCGCCGTACCCGCCGAACCCGGCGGCCTCGTGCACCACCACGGCCCGCCCGGTGCGGCGCACCGACGCGCACACCGTCTCGTCGTCGAACGGCGCCAGGGTGCGCAGGTCGACGACCTCCACGTCCCAGCCCTCGGCACGGGCCGCCTCGGCGGTCTCCAGCGCGGTCAGCACCATCGGACCGTACGCGATCAGGGTCACGTCCCGACCGGGCCGCCGCACGAGCGCCCGGTCGAGCGCCGGTCCGCCCGCCGCCCGCGCGCCCGTGGCCCCGTAGCGGCGCGTGGGGTGCAGGAACACCACCGGGTCCGGGCTGTCGATCGCGTCGCGCAGCAGCCGGTACGCGTCGTCGGGCGTGCCCGGCGTGACCACGCGCAGTCCGGGCGTGTGCGTGTAGTAGGCCTCGGACGAGTCGCAGTGGTGCTCCACGCCGCCGATGCCGCCGCCGTACGGGATGCGCACCACCACGGGCAGCGACAGCGCGCCCGCCGTGCGGTTGCGCAGCTTGGCCAGGTGGCTGGTGATCTGCTCGAACGCCGGGTCGGCGAACGCGTCGAACTGCATCTCCACCACCGGCCGCAGCCCGTTCATGGCCATGCCGATGGCGGTGCCGAGGATGCCCGCCTCGGCGAGCGGGGTGTCGAACACGCGGCGCTCGCCGAACCGCTCGGCCAGCCCGTCGGTCACCCGGAACACCCCGCCCAGCGGGCCGACGTCCTCGCCGAACACCAGCACGCGCTCGTCGGCGGACAGCGCGTCGGCCAGCGCCCGGTTGAGCGCGGCGGCCATCGACACCTCGCCGGACGGCAGCCCGGCGGCAGCCGGAACCCCTTGTGCCGCAACGACCTCGGTCATGCCCGTCCCCCGTCAAACTCCTCGGTGCCCAGCCTCTCGGCGTCGAGCTCGCGCGCCAGCATCGCGGCCTGCTCGCGCAGCTGCGCGGTCGGCTCGGCGTACACGTGCCGGAACAGGTCCGCCGGGTCCACGCGCGCGTCCGCGTTCAGCTCGGCCCGCAGCGCCGCGGCGAACTCCTCCGCCTCGGCGTCCACCGAGTCGCGGCGCGCCGGGTCGAGCAGCCCGCGCGAGGCCAGGTGCGAGGCGAGCCGGTCGACGGGGTCGCGGGCCAGCCAGTGCGCGACCTCGGCGGAGTCCCGGTAGCGGGAGGCGTCGTCGGCGTTGGTGTGCGCCTCGATGCGGTAGGTAAGCGCTTCCACGAGCACCGGCTCACCGGACGCCAGCGCCTGCGACACCACCGCGTACACCGCCGCCGCGTCGTTGCCGTCCACCAGCACCGACCGGATGCCGTACCCGATCCCCTTGTGCGCCAACGTGGGCGCGGCGGTCTGCTTGCTCAGCGGCACGCTGATCGCGTAACCGTTGTTCTGCACCAGGAACACCACCGGCGCCTTCCACACCCCGGCGAAGTTCAGCGCCTCGTGCGTGTCGCCCTCGCTGGTCGCGCCGTCGCCGAGCAGCACCAGCGCGGCGGTGTCCTCGCCCTTGTAGCGGGCGGCGTGCGCGAAGCCCACGGCGTGCGGGGTGTTGGTCGCCAGCGGCGTGCACTGCGGTCCGACGCGGTGCTCGCGCGGGTCGTAGCCGAGGTGCCAGTCGCCGCGCAGCAGGGTCAGCGCGCCCGCGGCGGGCACGCCCCTGGTGACCAGGGCGACGCTGTCGCGGTAGGTGGGGAACAGCCAGTCGCGCTCGCGCATCGCCAGGACCGCGCCGACCTGGCACGCCTCCTGGCCGCGCGAGGACGGGTAGACGGCGAGGCGGCCCTGGCGGGTGAGCGCGGTGGCCTGGGTGTCGAAGCGGCGCCCGACGACCATGCGGCGGTGCAGCTCCAGCAGCACCTCGTCGTCGGGCATCCGAAGCGGTGAGCCCTCGACCGCGGACCCGTCGGGGCGCAGCAGCGCCAGCGGTTCCTCGGTGGGGAGCAGGGTCCGGTCCGGTGTGGCTGTGGCCATTCGGCACCTCCTGCGCGACGTCGGCGGGGATGCCGGGAATGGTCCAGGTCACACCGATCGGGCGTCCAGCTCGCGGGTCCCGATCTGGACGAACGGCACCGCACCGGGGTTATGTTCGACCGCATGACGCCCAGCGCTGGACGAACGGCACCGCTCGACGCGACGGACCGCCGGATCGTGGCCGAGCTGCGCGCGGACGGCAGGCTGTCGATGCGGTCGCTGGCCGAGCGGCTGCACATCTCGCGGGCGAGCGCGTACTCGCGGGTGGAGCGGCTGCACCGGGACGGGGTGATCACCGGGTACTCGGCGGTGGTGGACCCGGAGCGGTGCGGGATGGGGATCTCCGCGTACGTGTACCTGAAGATCAGCCAGCACTCGTGGAAGGCGGTGCGGCGGCGGGTGCTGGAGATCCCCGAGGTGTGGCAGGGGTCGCTGGTGTCCGGGGACTACGACCTGGTGCTGCTGGTGCGCACGCCGGACGCGCAGAGCCTGCGGGACCTGGTGCTGAACCGGTTGCAGACGATGCCGGACGTGACGTCCAGCCACACCGTGCTGATCCTGGACGAGCTGCCGTCGCCGGGGCGCGAACCGGAGCTGTGACGCGCCGGGCGGTGCGGCCCTCCGGCGCGGGACGCGCTGGACCGGGTTCCCGGACGGCCCAGGGTTGCCGTCGGGGCCCCGTCCCGCGTCGCCGCGCCGGAGGACACCACCTGGTGAAGGAGCTTCCCGCGCCGAGACCGGGCGCCGTGCCGGGGACCGCGCCGCAGGTCAGTGCTGCGGCCCAGCGGGTGCGGGCTCTTCCCCCCTCGGCCCCTCCCCCGCCGCAG
>NZ_JBQGCX010000890.1:0-2907 GCF_052038725.1 Actinosynnema sp. | reverse complement strand
CGATGACGTTGACCGCGAAGGTGGCCTCGTGGCCGTCGACGGTGGTGGTGCGGGCGTCGGCGTGCTGGATGCCCGCGTTGGCGATCAGGCCGCGCAGCGGCGGCAGGCCCGCGTCCAGGAGCGCGGTGACCTCGGTGGCGGCGCGGTGCACGTCGGCCAGCGAGGACAGGTCGGTGGGGATGGCGGTGACCCTGGGGCCCGCGAGCTCGGCGGGGACCCGGCCGAGGACCACGAGCCTGCGGTCGCGGTCGGTGGCGAGCAGGTGCTGGGCGGCGACGAGGCCGATGCCCCTGCTGGCCCCGGTCATGACGGTGGTGCTGCGCTCCACGGCGGAGCCTCCCTGTTCGGTGGTGGTGTCACCAGGTTCGGGGGTGGGGAGGGCGGGGCCCAGTGCCCCGCCGGTCGGTGGGAACGGCGGTACCACCCTCGTGGGGGCGCCCGTGGGCGAGACTGGTGCGGTGACGGGATCTTCGGCGGGGAACGCGCTGGGCGAGGCGCTGCGCGGGTGGCGGGACCGGCTCTCGCCGCTGGACGTGGGGCTGCCGGTCTCCGGGGCGCGGCGGGCGAGCGGGCTGCGGCGGGAGGAGCTGTCGGCGCTGGCCGGGCTGAGCGTGGACTACCTGGTGCGGCTGGAGCAGGGGCGGGCGCGGAACCCGTCGGAGCAGGTCGTGGCGGCGCTGGCGCGGGCGTTGCAGCTGGCGGCGGCGGAGCGGGACCACCTGTACCGGCTGGCGCACCTGCCGCCGCCGTCGAGCGGGGTGATCGACAGCCACGTGCCGCCGAGCGTGCAGCGGCTGGTGGCGCGGCTCGGGGAGCTGCCGGTGGCGGTGTTCAGCGCGGACTGGACGCTGGTGACGTGGTCGCCGCTGTGGGCGGCGCTGCTGGGCGACCCGCTGCGGCTGCCCGCGGCGGAGCGGAACATCGTGGCGGCGGCGTTCCTGGGGTCGCTGCCGGTGCGGCGGGGGTCGTTGACGCTGGAGCCTGCGCTGGTGGCGGACCTGCGGGCGGCGACGGTGCGGTACCCGGCGGACCGGGGGCTGGCCGAGCTGGTGCGGCGGTGCCTGGCGGGGAGCGAGCGGTTCGCGGAGCTGTGGCGGGCGGGGGCGGTGGGCGAGCACACGCACGACCGGAAGGTGGTGGCGCACCCGGCGGTGGGCGAGGTGGTGCTGGACTGCGACGTGCTCACGGTGCCGGGGGCGGACCTGAAGATCGTGGTGTACAGCGCGGCGGCCGGGAGCGTGGACGCGGAGAAGTTGGACTTCCTGCGGGTCACCGGGGTCACCGGGGTCGCTGCCGGGTAGCGGGGGGCTTGGGGGGCGGGCTTCGAGGGCGTGCTTCGGGGGCAGGCTTCGAGGGTTGGTCAGGTCGGGTCGGGGCGGGTTCGGCCTGGGCAGCCGCCCACGCCGAGGAGGGCGTCGAGGAGGGTGCGGCAGGCGGCGCCGACGGCGCTCAGCTCGTCGCGGCCCAGGACGTCGACGACGAGCTTGCGGACCTCGGTGACGTGAGCGGGGGCGGCGTCGGCGAGCTTGGCCAGGCCCTCGTCGGTCAGGGTGGCCAGGGTGACGCGGCCGTTGTCGGGGCTCGGGGTCCTGGTCACCCAGCCCTGGCGCTCCAGCTGGGTGACGGTGTGCGACAGGCGCGAGGCGGAGCCCTGGGTGAAGGCGACCAGCTCGCTCATCGGCAGGGAGCGGTCGGGGGCCTCGGACAGGCCCGCCATGACCAGGTAGCTGAACAGGGACAGGCCGGAGTCGCGCCTGAGCTGGCTCTCCAGGGCGCTGGGCAGGGCGACGAGGACCCCGGCGAGCGCTTTCCAGTCGTGGAGCTGGTGGGGGTCGAGCCAGTTGGGCTGTTCGGCGGCGGTCGGTTCGGCCATGGGGGAATGCTACTTGACTTGAAATTTCACATGAGATGAGATGGTGGCAGTTGAAACTTCAAGTCTCATCGTGAGGGGTTTTCGTGAACGTCGTGCTGTGGGTGCTCCAGGGCCTGCTCGCCGTGGCCTTCGTCGCCGCGGGCGGGATGAAGCTGGCCACCCCGCGCCAGCAACTGCTGGAGAAGGGGATGGGCTGGGTCGAGCACCGCAAGGACGCGGAGGTCAAGGGCGTCGGCGCCGTCGAGGTGCTGGGCGGGCTCGGGCTGGTGCTGCCGTGGGCCACCGGGATCGCGCCGGTGCTGACGCCCGTCGCGGCGGTCGGGCTGGTGATCACGATGGTGATCGCGGTCGGCGTCCACCTCAAGGAGGGCGACGTCAAGGGGAGCGTGCCCGCCGCGGTGCTCGCGGTGCTGGCGCTGGTCGTGGCGATCGGGCGGTTCTGAGCACGGGTGCTGCGGGGCGGCTCCGGCGGGGCGTTCGGGCGGGGCGTTCGGGTGGGGTCGCTGACCGGGCGGGCGCCGAGGGGACGCCCGCCCGGTGAGCGCGACTACCAGCGGAGCTGGCCCCGGATGGCGCCGTCCGGGAACGCGTCGGTGTGCACGTTCACGTAGAAGTCGCGCGGGTGCACGACCAGGTCGTAGGCCAGGTCCAGGCTGATCCGCGCGCAGTCCCAGCTGTAGCCGTCGGTGGGCGCCTCCAGCGTCACCACGGGCGGGCCGGACTCGCCCGTCGCGCCCGCGTGGATGTGCGCGGCGGTCGCCTCGCCGATCCGGCGGGTGGACAGCTTCACGCAGACCGAGGTGGCGCGGACCTCGATCCTGGCGGTGCCGTAGCCGTCCGGGTCGCCGGGGCCGGGCACCTCGGCGGCGCCGGTGAGCACCGCGCCGCGCTCGTAGGACGACGAGCCGCCCAGGTTGACGCCCAGGTTGAGACCGAGGTTCAGGCCGATGCCCCGCTCGGTGGCGGCGACACCCCGGTCCGCCTCCTGGCCCGCGGGGGCCGCGGAGGCCGCGGGAGCGAGCAGGGCGGACGTG
>NZ_JBQGCX010000889.1:0-25931 GCF_052038725.1 Actinosynnema sp. | reverse complement strand
AGTCGGGTACCGGCCTCTTCCGCGTTCCGGGGTCCCGGTGATCTCCGCCCTCCCGGCGTGTCGGCTGTTCCGCGCGCTGCGCGCCCTTCGCGGTAGGTGCTTAGCTGGTCACCGAAAGTTCCCACTCGACCACGGAGTTGCGCATGGCGACCGTTCGCAAGGCCACCACCCACTGGAAGGGCAGCCTGATGGAGGGTGACGGCACCGTCACCCTGGAGTCCTCCGGCATCGGCACCTACGACGTGAGCTGGCCGTCGCGGGCCGAGCAGGCCAATGGCAAGACCAGCCCGGAAGAGCTGATCGCCGCAGCCCACTCCTCGTGCTACTCGATGGCGCTGTCCCACGGCCTCGCCCAGGCGGGCACCCCGCCGCAGCAGGTGGACACCTCCGCCGAGGTCACGTTCAAGCCGGGCACGGGCATCACCGGCATCGCGCTGACCGTGCGCGCGGTCGTCCCCGGCCTGGAGGCGGACGCGTTCGCCGAGGCGGCCGAGACCGCGAAGAAGAACTGCCCGGTGAGCCAGGCGCTCGCGGGGGTCGAGATCACCCTCGACGCCGCTCTCGCCTGATCGGATGAACCTTCACCCCCGTGTGGGCTTGCCCACACGGGGGTGGGGTGACCGTTCGGGTTATCGGCACCCGTTTGGCAAGATCGCGCACGTGACGTTCAGCCATGAGTCTGACCAGTCCAAGCCGAACTACGACCAGCCGACGATCCGCATCGCGCCGGTCGCCCCGATCATCCCGGCCGTTCCGGCCGCCGGGCCGGGGACCGTCCCCCCGGCGCAGCGCCAGCAAGCCCAACCGGTCGCCCGGAAGAGCAAGCTGCGCCGGATCGCCCGCCGGATCGTGGGGCCGACCATCCTGACCAAGAAGTAGCGACCGGCCGGGACGACCAGGCCGGGTCCACGCGGAGGAACCACCCGGCCGGGTGACGCGACCGCGGAACCGGCTCAGGCCACCGCGGTGGGACGGCCCTTCCCGGAGGAACCCGCGATCCGCAGTCCTCTCGGGGGAGGCGCCCCCGATTCCACGGCGCCGCCCGCCCTCGCACCCGCCGGTGTCGCGCGGAGGGGTGAAGAACAGCCCCCCACGGGTGATCGGAATGGCGGTTCCGCCGCACCGGGGGGCCGCACGACGGCGTGCCCGCACCACTGAACCCGCTCCGACGCAGCCCCTCGTCCCGGCGCGATCGGCGAAGGCGGGGGACGTCCAGCTCACCGACGACGATCGCCCGTTCGGCCGCACCGGGTGCCGCTGACCAGCGCTTTCCGCGGAGCGGTGTTTCACGTGGAACACGAGCGGGACGGCGGGTTCGCGTCCCCGAAGGGGCACCGCGCGCGGCGTCGCGCGCAGGTCAGAAGATCAACCGGCCGTCCGCGGGGCTGTGCGAGCATCTGCCCGCGGGGCGAAGTCGTTCACACCGCGCTCGCCGAGGCGCGCGGGTCGAAGGTCGAGGATCGAGGAGAGGCGGCGGGCATGGCGCTCGACGTGCTGCGCGACACCTGGGAGAAGCTCGGCGGGGTCGACCCGCTGTGGGCCGTGCTGACCGACCCCGGCAGGCGGGACGGCCGCTGGGACGTCGAGGAGTTCATGAAGACCGGCCCCGAGGCCGTCGGCCAGGTCCGGACGCTCCTGGGCGAGCGCACCCTGGGGTCGCGGGTGCTCGACTTCGGCTGCGGCGTCGGCAGGCTCTCCAACGCGCTGGCCGCGCACGCCGACCGCGTGGTGGGCGTCGACATCGCCTCCACCATGGTCGCCCGCGCCCGCGAGCTGAACCGGAACCCGGACCGGGTCGAGTTCGTGCACTACGACGGGCGGCTGCTGCCGTTCGAGGACGCCTCGTTCGACGGCGCGCTGAGCCTGATCGTGCTCCAGCACGCCCGCCCGTGGGTGCAGATCGGCGCGCTGCTGGAGCTGCTGCGGGTGGTCCGGCCGGGCGGGACGCTGGTCGTGCAGATCCCGAGCGCCCGGCGCGCGCCCGTGCCGATGCCCGAGGAGGCGTACCGGGCGGACATCGAGGTGCTGGAGGCGCCCTCGGTGCTGGGGGTCGGGCAGTCCGCGCTGGTCCGGGCCAGGGTGACGAACCTGAGCGAGCACCCGTGGCCGGGCACCAAGACGATCAAGCTGGGCAACCACTGGCGGTCGGGCGACGAGGTCGTGCTGCTGGACGACGGCCGGGCCGGGCTGCCCGCGATGGTCGCGCCGGGCGAGTCGTTCGAGGTCGGCGTCCCGGTCACCGCGCCCCGCGCGGGCGAGCTGGTGCTGGAGCTGGACCTGGTGCACGAGATGGTGGCCTGGTGGGAGAGCGAGGGCGGGACGCCCGCGCGCGTCCCGATCACGGTGACCGCCGCACCCGCCCCACCTTCGGAGGTAACCCCGGCGGGTGAGGCTCACCCCGGCGAGCAGATCGAGATGCACGCGCTGCACACCGAGTTCGTGCAGGCGCTGTTCGGCCACTGCGGCGCCGAGGTCATCGCGGCCGTCCCGGACGAGGCGGCGGGCGAGGAGTGGGAGTCCTTCACCTACGTGGTCTCGCGCTGAGCAGGGCGGCCGGTGACCGGACGGCTCCCCCCGCGGCGCGCCACGCCGCACCACCGCGCCACCGCGGGCCGGCCGCCCTCCCGCAGGGCGCCCCGACCCCGGCGGCGCTCCCGCCCTGCGGGACCCGCGAGACCGCGCACCCGTTTCCGCTGACCCCCGGAGCGGAGTGGGGGAGAATCCGGTGGCCGCGTGGCAACGAATGCCGCAGCACACCTCCGGGGGCGCTCCCCGCCGCGAACAAGTGAGGGCCATGAACACGCCGGTCGCCTGCACCGCCACCGCCGAGAGCGGACTGCCGTCCGCGCTGGTGCTCGCGAGGTCCTACCTCGCCCACCACCCCGGCCACCGGTTCACCATCGCCGTGCTGGACGGCGAGGACGGCGGCAGGCGCGGCGCGGACGGCGTCACCCTCGTCGGCCCCGACCTGATCGGCCCGTCCGGCGACGAGTTCCTCGGCCTGGCCACCGCGCACCCGCTGCCGCAGCTGGTCGACGCGGTGAAGCCGTGGCTGCTGCGCGAGCAGCTCAGGAACGCCTCCAGGGTCACCTGGTTCAGCCCCACCTCGTTCGTCACCGCCCCGATCGGCGAGCAGCGCGGCACCGTCGTCGCCCCGCACCTGCTGCGCCCGCTGACGGGCGAGGCCGCCGAGTCGGCCGAGGCGCGCCTGATCGGCACCGGCGTGCTCAACCCCGGCTACCTGTCCACCGACGACGAGTCGCTGCTGGACGCCTGGGTCGAGGCGGTCGCCGCGTTCCGGGCCGTCCGGTTCGACCGGGACGCGCTGAGCGACCAGGACTGGTTCGACCAGGCGCTGTCCCTCGTCCCGCACGAGGTCTCCGCCGACCCCGGATTGGTGCTGACGGCGTGGAACGCCTTCGAGCGCCCCGGAGTCGAACCGAAGGTGGTGGACCTCCTCGGCTTCGAACCGCGCGCCCCGTGGGTGCTCAGCTCGCTGCTGCTCGACCGCCCCGCCGCGCTGCTGTCCGAGCGCCCCGACCTGGTCCCGCTCGTGCGCGAGTACGCCGACCTGCTGATCGGGGCCGGGCACCTGGACGAGGAGGAGGTGCTGCCGACCTGGCTGGACGAGCTGCCCGACGGCACCCCCCTCACGCCGCTGCTGCGCGGGACCTACCGGGCCGCCGTGCTCGCCTCCACCGACCCGCGCCGCGCCAAGCGCCCCGCCGCGCCGCCGCACGCGTTCACCGGCGCGGAGTTCCGGGACTGGCTCAACGGCCCCGGCGAGCTGGGCGGCACCACCCGCTTCACCCAGGCCGTGTGGGAGAGCCGCCCCGACCTGCAGGCCGTGTTCGGCAGGCCGGCGCACCCCGGCTTCGCGCACTGGTGCCGCGAGTCCGCGCCCGCCGAGGGCGTGCTGCCCGAGTGGGCCGTCCCCGCGCCGACCGACCCGCCGACGCCGCCGCAGGACCGGCTCGGCGTGAACCTGCTCGGCCACCTGACCGCCGTGCTGGGCGTCGGCGAGCTGGGCCGGGTGCTGAACTCGGCGCTGTCCCGGTCCGGCCTGGACGTGGCTCCCGTGGTCGAGGAGGCGATGGTGGTCAACCGGACCGACGTCGACCGCCCCGAGGAGAGCGCGCCGGTGTACCCGGTGAGCGTGCTGTGCGTGAACGCCGACCTGGTGCGCGCGGTGTCCGAGCAGCACCCGCAGGTGGTGCACGAGCGCTACCGGATCGGCGTGTGGTCGTGGGAGCTGGAGGAGTTCCCCGAGGCGATGCACGAGTTCGACTGCGTCGACGAGGTGTGGACCATCAGCGAGTACTGCCGCGCCGCGATCGCCCCGCACACCGACAAGCCGGTGCGGGTGTTCCCGATCCCGATCCGCGAGCGCCCCGCCGTGGAGTCCCGCGCGGGCGGGCCGGTGCGGTTCCTGTTCGCCATGGACTTCAACTCGCTGGTGGAGCGCAAGAACCCGTTCGGCGCCATCGAGGCGTTCCGCCGGGCGTTCCCAGGCCGCGAGGACGTCGAGCTGGTCGTGAAGGTGATCAACGGCGAGCGGCACGTGGCCGGGCTGGAGCGGTTGCGCTCCGCCGCCGCGGGTGACCCGAGGGTGACGCTGCTTGAGCGCTACCTCACGGCCGAGGAGTTGCACGACCTCTACGCCGGGAGCGACTGCTACGTTTCTCTCCACCGCGCGGAGGGCTTCGGCTTCACCGTCGCGGAGGCGATGGCGATGGGCTTGCCGGTGATCACCACCGACTACTCGGGCACCGCCGAGTTCGTCGACCGGGAGAACTGCTGGCTCGTGCCCGCCGAACCGGTTCCGGTCGGTCCCGGCTCCCCGCCCTACCCGGCGGACGCGCTGTGGGCCGACCCGGACCTGGACGTGGCCGCGACGGCCATGCGCGAGGTCGCCGACGACCCCGCGCGCGCGGCCGAGCGCGGCCTGGCCGCCAGGGAGCACCTGCGCCGCACCAGGGGCGAGGACGCCGCCGCGGCGTGGGTGCGCGACCGGGTCGAGCAGGCGCACCGGACGTGGCGGGAGCGGAGGGCCCCGGCGCGGGCGCAGGCGGCCCCCGAGGCGAAGCCCCAGCTGGTGGTCCCGCTGCTGCGCAAGGTCGCGGTGCGGGCGCTGGGCCGGTACGACAGCGCGCGCCACCGGGGCCGGTGACCACGTCCCCGGAACCGGGGTCGTGCGGGCAGGTCACGAGTTGGCAGTGGGAATCGAGCGCGGGCAACCGCCCGTGCACAATGGCGGAGTTCGCTCCGAACGTGGGAAAGGGGCTGCCGGCGTGAACTGGCAGGAGGAACTGCGCAAGCTGGACGAGGAGCTTGCCGCAGGGCGGATCTCGGCCGACGACTACCGGACCCGCCGGGACCAGGTGCTGTCCTCGGCCCAACCCGCCGCCCAGCCAGCGCCGCCGCAGGAGTGGCAGGCGCAGCAGCCCTCGGGCGGGCCCTCGAACGGCCCCACCGGCACCAGCACCGGGGCCACCCAGTACATCCAGCCGGTGAACCCGGACGCCACCCAGGTCGTGCCCGGCGGCGGCAACCGCCCCGGCCACAACCCGGACGCCACCCAGGTGGTGCCCGGCGGCGGCAACCGGCCCGGCGACTCGGACCGCACCCAGGTCGTGCCGAACGGCGGGATGGCCCCGCAGTACGGCCAGCCCTCCCCGGCGGGCGGCTTCCCGCAGCCCGGCGCGTTCGGCGGCCCGCAGCAGGGCGGCGGGATGCCGCCGTGGCAGGGCGGTGGCGGGGACACGTCCGCGCCGTGGGCGTCGGCGTCGAGCGACAACTGGCTGCGGCAGGGCCCCGAGGTGTTCGACGAGGGCTCGTCCGGCGGCGGCAAGAAGGTCTTCGCGATCATCGGCGTCGTGCTGGTGGTGGCGCTGATCGGTGGCGCGGTGTGGTTCTTCGGCTTCAGCGGCTCCGGTGACGACTCGGCCAAGGGCGGCGACACGCCCGCCCCCCAGTCGTCCACCTCGGCGCCGACCACGACCACCACCAAGGCGCCGATCGACCTGCTGCCCGACCCGCCCGGCACGCCGAGCACCAACAACGGCACGGTCGAGCTGGCGCGCGCGGTCGAGGAGAAGCTGCTGAGCGCCGACGAGGCCGCCGCCGTCGAGGAGGCCGCCGTCAAGGAGGTCGCGTTCGTCGGCAGCACGCAGGACGCGTTCACCTACGACGCGATGGTGTTCGAGGTCGGCGACGAGGCCAAGGCCGAGGCGCTGGTCGAGGGCCTGGTCTCGGCGCAGGGCAAGACCGGCATGGTGGACGGGGCCAAGGGCCAGCTGCCCGCGCAGTCGACGGTGCAGCAGCTGATCCGCCAGGGCGAGCCCGGCATCTACCGCGCGATCTACGCGGCGGGTGACAAGGTCGTCCGGATCTCGACCACGCAGACCCCGATCACGCCCGGCCCGAACGACCAGGAGCTGATCAAGAAGTTCCAGGAGTTCGGCATCGGCGTGGCGAAGCAGTTCCCGACCTCCTGATGGTCGAGCAGCCCGTGTACGCGGACGGGGCCGAGGACGAGGTGCTGTCCCGGCTCCGTCGCGCTGCGGACGTCTCGGCCGGATCGGCCGAGCTGGCACGCGCACTGCCGTCGTGGGAGCTGATCTACCACTTCTCGCCCCAGCGCACCGCGCTGCTCGCGCCGATCGAGCTGGTCGAGGGCACCAGGGTGCTCGACTTCGGCTGCGGCTCCGGCGTGCTGACCAGGGCGATGGGCGAGCTGGGCGCGGGCGTGGTGGGCGTCGAGGGGACGCCCGCGCGGGCCGAGGCGGCGCGGGAGCGCTGCCGGGACCTGCCGAACGTGCGGATCGTCGACGGCGGCGCCGAGGAGATCGGCCTGAACGGGCCGTTCGACCTGGCGCTGCTGTGCGGCGTCCTGGAGTACTCGTCGGTGTACGGCGACGGTCCCGAGGCGCTGCTGGAGGACGTGGTCGGCGCGCTGGAACCGGGCGGCGCGCTGGTGCTGGCGATCGAGAACAAGATCGGTCTTGGCTACCTGACCGGCAGGCCCGAGGACCACCACGGCAAGTCGTGGGTCGGTCTGGCGGACTACCCGCGCGGCGGAGCCCGGACGTGGCCGCGCGCGGAGCTGGCCGAGCTGCTGGCGAACGCGGGCCTGACGGCCCAGCGGTGGATGCTGCCGTACCCGGACTACAAGCTGCCCCGCGTGATCGTGGACGCCGACGTGCACGGCCGGGGCGACGCGGTCGACCTGGTCGACAAGCTGGTGCGCGACCCGCTGTACGGCGCGTTCGGCGGCACCACCGGCGCGGTGCCCGGCCGCTCGCTGCACCGCGCGGCGGTCGTGGAGGGGTTCGGGGCGTCGGTGTCGCCGTCGTTCCTGGTGGTGGCCGCGCGCACGCCCGAGGCGGTGCGCCGGTTCGTCCGGCCGGGTCTCGGCTGGCTGGTGAACTCGGCGCGGCTGCCGCAGTGGCGGCGCTCGCGGGTGCTCACGCCCGCGCTGGAGCTGCGCGCGGTCGAGGGCGCGGGCGCCGAGTCGGGCTGGTTGCGCCAGGAGGCGCCCGCCGTCGAGCCGCTGCTGCCCGGAAGGCCGCTGGACTCGCTGCTGCTGGAGGCGCTGGCGCGCGGCGACGAGGAGGAGCTGCGCGGGCTGCTCGGGCTGTGGCGGTCCTGCTGCGAGGAGGGCGCGACCGAGCTGGGCGACCAGCCGAGGCACCCGTTCCTCCCTGGGACGCCCGGCGTCCCGGTGCTGGCGGCGAACGCGCTCGACGTGCACCCCGGCAACGTGGTGCTGCTCCCGGACGGCTCGCCGAGGCGGATCGACCTGGAGTGGTGCGCGGGCGAGGGCGTCGACGCCGAGCTGGTGCTGGTGCGGGCGCTGCTGGAGTTCGCCCGCGAGGTGCACCGCAGCGGCGCGCCGCACCCGTGGGAGGCCGACCTGACCACGGCCGAGCTGACGCTGCGGCTGTGCGGGCTGGTCGGGCTGGCCGGTCGGGCGCGGGAGCGCTGGTCGGAGCTGCTGGCCGCCGAGGCGCGGTTGCAGGAGCTGGTCAGCGGGACGCCGTCGGACGAGGTGCTGACCGCGCTGCTCGGCGACGTGGACCGGCCGGGTCAGGCGCGGGCCTGGGAGCTGCCGCCGCTCACCCAGCTCGCCGCCGCGGCGGCGGACCGGGAGCACCTGCGCGGGGTGGCCGACGAGCTGCGCGGCGACGTGGCCAGGGCCGAGGACGCGCTGGACGCGACCAGGCGGCTGCGCGAGGAGGCCATGGCGGCGCTCGCCGAGGTCGAGCGGCTCCGGCAGGAGGCGACGGCCGAGGCCGCGCACCTGCGGCGGGCGGTGGCGAAGGCGGACGAGCAGCTCGGCGACGCGCTGATGCTGGTCGCGGACGCCGAGTCCGAGCGGGTCGGCGTGGAGCGCGAGCTGGCCCAGCGGTCCTCGCGGGCCGAGGAGCTGGCGGGCGAGAACGCGCGGCTGCGGACCGAGCTGGACAAGCTGGCGTCGTCGAGCGTCGTGCGGGCGGGCAACCGGTACCTGTGGCCCGCCGCGCGGCTGGTGCGGGGCGCGCGGGACCTGGCGCTGGGCCGGGGCGGCGAGGAGCCGGACCGGGTGCTGCGCGGGGTCGGCAAGGTCGCGCCGTCGGCGGTGCCGCTGCTGGCCGGGCGGGTGCGCCGGGTGAGCGAGCGGGACGCGGGGCTGCGCTACCAGCTGTCGGCGCCCTCCGAGGTGCCGGTCGGGCTGGGCCAGGTCGTGGACCTGGACGGCTGGGCGGTGCACGACGACCTGCCGGTGCGCGCGGTGTCGGTGGAGCTGGGCGGCCGGGTGCTCCCGGCGACCTCGGGCCACCCGAGGCCGGACGTGGCGGCGGCGCTGGGCGTGCACGGCTGGACGGGCTTCCGGGTCCGGCTGCCGGTGCGTGCCGGTGCGGCGCGGCCGGTGCTGCTGGTGGAGCTGGCGGACGCGACGGTGCTGCGCCGCGAGCTGCCCGAGCTGGTGGGCGTGCCGCACGAGCCGGAGCCAGCCCCGGTGGACTGGCCGGGCGGGGGACCCCGGATCGCGGTGTGCCTGGCGACGTACAACGCGCCGGGCGGGCACTTCCACGAGCAGATCCAGTCGATCAAGGACCAGACGCACTCGAACTGGGTGTGCCTGATCAGCGACGACGGGTCCACCGACAAGGCCGCGCTGCGCAGCGCGACCGCGGGCGACCCCCGGTTCGTGGTGGTCGAGCACGCCGAGAACGTGGGCTTCTACCGGAACTTCGGGCGCGCGCTGGCCATGGTGCCGGCGGACGCGGACCTGGTGGCGCTGTCCGACCAGGACGACGTGTGGGACGCGGACAAGCTGGCCGTGATGGCGGAGCGGTTCACCGACCCGTCCGTGCAGCTGGCGTACTGCGACATGCGGCTGGTTGACGGCGGCGGCGCGGTGGTGGCCGAGAGCGCGTGGACGAACCGGCCGAACCAGTGGACCGACCTGGAGCAGCTGCTGCTGCTGAACACGGTCACCGGCGCGGCGACCGTGCTGCGGGCCGACCTGCTGCGCGAGCGCGTGCTGCCGCTGCCGCCGGGCACCCCCGCCGCGTACCACGACCAGTGGATCGCGGCCACGGCGCTGGCGGTGGGCCGGATCGAGTTCGTGGACCGGGCGCTCCAGTCGTACCGGCAGCACGGCGCGAACGTGACCGGCTGGCAGGTGCCGAGGCTGGCCGACGGGCTGCCCGGACTGCGCGGGCTGGCCGCGGCGGGCGCGGGCGTCGGGCACGGCGTCGACCTGCTGGAGGCCAGGCAGGCGGAGCTGGACCACATCACGGAGCACGAGCTGCGGCGGATCGCGCAGTTCGCGACCGTGCTGCTGATGCGCAACCAGGACCTGCTGAGCGAGCGGGAGACCGCGAGGCTGGAGCGGCTGGCGGGCGCGGAGCGGCGGCTGTGGCCGCTGGTGCGGCTGGCGCTGGAGGGCGAGGAGCGGCCGGAGACGGCGGGCGCCGAGCGGCGGCTGCTGGCGGCGGCCCTGCTGCGCAGGCACCAGCAGTAGTCCGGTGGACGTGCGAGGGGGCGGGTAGCCGATCGGGCTCCCCGCCCCCTCTGTCGTCCTGCGCTATGGCGTCCCGCGCCACGCCGCCCCCGGCTACGGCACGAGCGGCGCGGGGGCGACCCCGCAGTCGGCCTGGAGGTCGGCGAAGACCGCGCGGAACCGCTCGGGCGTGAACCGGGCCCGGTGGGCGGCGACCAGCTCGCGGTGCACCCGCCCCCACAGCTCGTCGTCGGCCAGCAGCTGCTCCTCGGTGCACTCGAACACCCAGCCGGGCAGGCCGAGGCCGTCCGCGCCCTCCCAGGTGGTGACGAACGGCGTGCCGACCGCCATGGCCCTGACCAGCTCCGGGCGCAGGCCAGCCGATCCGGGGAACGGGGCGACGAGCACCCGGCGCACGGCCAGGTCCGCGTCACCGGCCGCGTCACCGGCGACCCGGTCGGCCAGCTCGCAGAGCACCGGGGGCGCCTCCACGGGGTGGGTCAGCACGTGCGCGGTCGCGCCCGCACCGCCCCGCACCCACTCGGCGTCCTCCTCGGACGCGCAGGACACCACGTCGGCCCACTGGAGCAGCTCGGCCGTCCTGGCCCGCGCGGCGCCCGCGCGGACCGCGTCCTCCTTGGCGCGGCTCAGCGCGAACCGGCGCTCGTGCGCCCGGTGCGGCAGCGAGGCGAGGTCGAGCGCCTTGACCGCGGCCCGCTGCCAGCGGGTCACCGCCTCCACGGGCACGTCCCCGAGCGCCACCACGACGTCGTAGTTGCCGACCCGCTCGCGGCTGACCTCACCCGCGTCGCCGGAGCGCACCTCGACGCCGCGCGAGCGCCAGCGGGCGAACGCGCCGTCGTCGGCGGCGTCCTCGGGCACCAGCAGCGCCACCGCCGCCTCGGGGTCGGCCCGCCACGCGGAGAGCAGCGCCGCGTCCCGGTCCCCGTCGGCGGGCGCGCCCGCCGCGACCACCAGGACCCGCACCGAGGCGGGCTTGTCGCGCAGCCACCACAGCCGGTGCGGGTGCTCGTGCACGCCCAGCGCGGGCGGGCGCAGCGCCAGGTCGTCGGCCCAGCGGCGGCGGAACACCTCGCGGTTGAGGTCGGACAGCCGCTCGGCGGTGGCCGTGGAGCTGGTGCCGTGCCGCACGTGCACGACGTGCGAGGACGGCTGCACCCACACCTGCCAGCCCCGGTCGCGCAGCCCGAACTGCAGGTCGGTGTCCTCGTAGTAGGCGATGTGGTACTCCGAGGAGAACCCGCCGACGTCGTGGAACGCCCTGCGCCGCACCACCAGGCACGCGGCCGACGCGTAGTCGACCACCCTCGGGTACAGCTCGGCCCCGTCCTCCCAGCCGTCGCCCCAGCCGCGGCTGAACGCGTCGCCGCCGAGGAGGCTGCCCGCCTCCTGGAGCCTGCCGTCCGGGAACACCATCAGCGGGGCCGCCGCGGCGGCGGCCGGGGTGCGGTCGAGCAGCTCCAGCAGCGGGGCCAGCCAGCCCTCGGTGACCTCGACGTCGGCATTGAGGAAGCAGACGAACTCGGTGCGCGCGTGCTGCACGCCCAGGTTGCAGCCCGCGCCGAAGCCGAGGTTCTCGGTCATCCGCACGACGGTCGCGCCGGTGAGGTTGCGCTCCAGCCACTCGCCGCTGCCGTCCGGGGAGGCGCTGTCCACGACCACGACCTCGTACGGCTCGGGCGTGTGCTCGGCGAGCACGTCGAGGCAGTGCGCGGCCAGCTCGCCGCCGCCGTAGGTGACCAGGACGAACGTGATGCGCGGGGTCACCGGCTGCGCAGCTTCCCGTACACGAACCGCAGGGCGCGCGTGTAGCGGAAGAGCTTGGTGCGCCGCATGGCGTCCAGCTCCCGCTCGGAGGCGCCCAGCCGCTCCACCAGCTCCCGGTGCCGCTCGGCCAGCTCCCCGTGCAACCGCCGCTCCTCCTCCAGCTCGGGGCCGCCTTCCACCGGGCCGCCCCCGAGGGTCAGCTCGACCATGGCGTGCCGGTCCGCGGTGACGCGCTCGCGCAGCCGGTGGTGGGCCACCCGCAGCGCGCGGTTCTCGGCGACCAGCGCGGCGACCCGGTCGGGCAGGCCCTGACCGCTGGCCGCGAACGCCGCCTCGGCGGTCTCGGCGACCGCGTCCAGGTGCTCGTCCAGCGCCCGCACGGCCTCCTCGTGCCCGCCGGGACCCGCCTTCAGCGCCCGGCGGAACGCGGCGGCGAGCTGGCTGGGCCGCTGCGCGACCCGCTCGACCGCGCCGAACAGCTCGGCGGCGGCGCCCTCGCGACCGGTCGGGTCCAGCAGCACCCAGTTGCGCCCGTAGGCCTGGGCGGCGGCGGCCACGTGCTCGTCCACCGCGATCACGGCGGCCGAGTCGGCGAGCACGGCGGCCCGGTCCTCCAGCACCGTGTCCGGTGGCAGCGCGACCCAGTCGCCCTCGGGGACGGGCACCCCGATCGGCAGCAGCACCACGTCCTGCACGGCCAGCAGCTCGACGATCTTGGCGATGGTGGGGCGGAGCTTCTCGAAGCCCTCGGCGGGCACCTGCACGACCAGGTAGCTGCGCCCGCCGGCGGGCAGCTGGCCGAGCTGGCGCAGCTGGTTCGCGCGGGCCTTGAGCGAGTCGGCGGGGAGCAGCCGCTCCAGCAGCAGGCCGGGGTGCCCGACCACGGCCACCTCGGCCTTGGCGCCCGCCTCGCGCAGCCGCCGCGCGGACTCCTCGTCGCGCACCGACAGCAGGGGCTGCCGACCGGCCCAGGCGACCAGCTCGGCGGGCACGGACTCGGCGACGCGGACCGCGACGCACGCCGCGTCCGGGCGCAACCCGAGGCCAGCGGTGAAGAACGCCGCGCCAGGCACGTCGGCGCCGTAGCGCGCGGCGAGGTCGTCCCCGAGCGGGAACGAGGGGGCGACCAGGTGCAGGTGGTGGTTCTCGGCCAGCTCCCGCACCCGGCGGGGGGTGCGCTCGCCGAGCGGCTCGGCGATGAAGCCCGCGTCGGCGCGCTGGGGCCGGGTCCACCCGTGCGGGGCGAACGGGCGCACGCACCAGTCGCCGAGGCGGGCGCGGAGCTCGCGCTCGATCACGCGCACGAGGAGTTGGTCGCCCAGTCCGGGCAGGTCGCTGCTGCTCCACAGGGCTGCGGTTCCGCCTGCGGGCTGGGGGTCGGCGAGCACGGGTGGACTCTACTCAGCGCGGGGCGCGCCCCCGGTACCCGTCACCGGCACGGGTAACCGGCCGAGTGCTCAGCGCTTCGAGGGCTGGGGCCCAGGGCGCTCAGCGCTTCGGGTTGGCGGCGAGCTGCGCCTTGATCTCGTTCAGGGTCCCCTCGGCGAGCAGCGAGCTGGCGCCGATCACGACGTTGCGCTCGACCATCTCGACCACGACCACGTCGTTCTGGACCATGAGCCGGGCGGTGGCCGCCGGGTCGGCCTGGATGGTGGCCGCGTTCTGGTAGGTGAACCGGGTGAGCACCCCGGACAGGTAGGGCGCGGCCTGCTCGCTGAACGAGTCGCCGATGAGCAGGGCGGTGGCGTTGGCGATGCCCGTCCCCCTGGCCTTGGTGGTGGTCTTGGGCTGGTCCCACGGCCCCTTGAGCGGCTCGCCCGCCTTCTTCTTGCCGTCGGCGAGGACGTCGTAGGAGGTCAGGGTGATCTCCTCGGGGTGGCCGAGCAGCGTGGGGAGGTCGGCGGCCACCTTCGACTCCTCGGCGGGCTCGACCTTCCAGGAGGCGGTGACGCCGGGCTGGACCTCCTCGGCGACCCTGCGGACCATGACCATCGCGCCCGCGTGGTTCCAGTGCGAGTCGCGCTGGAGGTAGACGGGGGCCTGGAGGCGCTTCGCCTCGTCGGCGAGCGCGGAGCGCAGGTCGATCGCGCCGGTCTCGGGCAGCCGCTTCCACAGGTCGTCGCGGGCCTTGGCCGCGCAGTCGGCGCCGTAGTACTTGGACGGGAGCTTCTCGGGCACGGCCGTGGACTTGTTCGGGGGCACGACCAGCACGAAGCGGCGACCGGACGACTCGACGGCGGCGCGCAGGGACTTGAGCTTGCCGAGGGTGTCCCCGAGCAGGAAGTCGGGGTCGCAGGCGCCCTCGACGTCCAGGCCGAGGTAGAGCCAGTCGTCCTTGCCCTCCAGCACGCGGACGTGGCCGGTCGGGGTGGGGCGGTCGGCGGACGGGTCCTTGGAGGGGACCTCGGGGATGGGGCCGGTGCCGGTGGAGGGGCCGCGCAGGGGCGCGGGCTCGCCGAAGACGCCCCGGCTGATCCCGTCGGCGGCGGCGACGGCCTGCTCGCGCAGCGGGATGTGGTCGTCGGCCCAGTCGCTCAACCCGGTGAAGAAGTCCCAGCCGTCGGTGACGGAGGGGAACTCGGCGAGCTCGCGGTTCTCGAACTCGCCCGGCCGCACGCCGACCGCCAGCAGGAGCAGCGGGAGGAGGAAGTAGACCCCGGCCGCGACCAGCGCGGGGCGCTGCCTGCCCGAGTGCCGGGGGCGGTAGAGGGCGTGGTCCCTGGGGAGCATCGACTCCGGCAGCGGCGGCAGCCCTGCGCGCTGGTCAGAGGTCACCCGTCCAGGGTAACGGCAGGGGTGGTCCCGCACCCGGTGCTTGGCACTTCCGGGGGTCTGGGGGTTTGGTGGGGGCAGTGGTCGGCAACCAACGGGACAAGTCGCACGTCCGGGCAGGGGTTCACCGGACCAGGTGACGGCACGGGGGACCGATGTGGCGTCACGTGAGCCTCGTCACCGCTACGGCGGCGGAATTGTGGACTCGAACCGCCGATGCGCTGCGGGCACTCCGAAAAGCGTCACCCGTTGTCATCTCAATCCCGCGACTTCTCCGACCTAGTCCTTACGGGGGATTGTCGGCTTGGCGTACGATCATTTCCGGGTCACCGGCCCTGTTCATGCTGGGGAACCTCAGAACAAGAGGTAGGTGCGTCATGGATCTCGCACTGAGCAAGGTCGTCGAGCTGCGCGAAAGCGGGTTCCAGTTCCTCCACCTCCGGGACGAGGACGGGCAGCTGGACCGCATCATGGCGTTCAAGCAGCGCCGCGGCTTCATCGACTCGATCCTCTTCTGGTCGGAGACCGAGGCCCGCGCGGGCAGGCTGCCCGCCGTCCGGGAGAGCTCACGCGCAGCTCAGGCGGTCTGGATCTATGAAGGTCCGCTCGTCGAGGCGGTCGACCGGCTGCTCGACCTGCCCGAGCCGGGAACGCGCAACGCGCCCACCCTCATGAAGCGGACGGCGTCCGACCTCGCGGTCGTCACGACGCTGCCGTTCACCCTGAAGCTGCCCCCCGGCGCCATCGCGTAATCGCGCGACCTAAACGACCGGAACACCTCAATCACAGATCGTCACCGAATATCGGGTGAATATTCACCCCATATAGACCGGAAGCCAAGCCGGTGCGACCGGAAGAACAACAACCGGCCGACGATCCGCAAATGCTGATTACCCGCGACGACTCGTTGCGCGGAAGCGACGCGGAAGCCGCGGCGACCCGCATGACCAGCAGAGCCCCTCCGCAGAACTGCGGAGGGGACCGGCGCCCCGGAGCGGGCCCCGTCACCCCCTGGAACGCGGACGAGCCCGCCAGTCCACCCGGCACGGCCCACGACCAGCGCATTCCCGCTCAGGCAGCCTCGTCACGCTGGGTGCCGCACCCACCCGGCGCCGCAGCGTCGCCGCTGATCACCGCGGGTCACCACCCGCAGGTCCCCGAGGGCTCCCAGCGGCCCGCGGCGACTCCCGACGCCTCCCGAGCCGCTCGGAACACCACCGAGACCCGTTGCCTGGGAGCAACGCTCCGGAAGGCCCCGCAGAGGCCCCTCGGCCCCACTCCGGAGCCACCGCCGCACCCGTCGGCGCGCCCCTCCGCCCGGCGACCTCCGGGCCCGCCCCTCCCCCGGACCGCGCCCGATCGGGCGGTCCTGGACACCGGCGCCCCTCCCCCGGCCCGGCCGGGCCGGTGAGCCCCTCCTCCGCCCCCTGTTCCACCCGGCGCGGCCAGCACGCGCCCCGGTGCCCGGCGCCAACATCCGACACCGGCCCTCGGCCACCGCCGCCGCCCGCGCCGCTCGCACGGGCAAGGCCGGCACCCACCCCCGGCGCTCCGGCTGCCGCACCGGCGCCCCGAGCCGTTCCCACCCCGCCCCGCTCCCCCGGCCGCTCCTGGCCGCACCCCCGGCGGTCCGAGCCCCTCCCGGTCCCGCCGCGTCCTTGAGCCACCCGGCGGCTCGCCCCCTCGCGCGGGCTACCCCCGCGTGGCGATCGTGCTCGTCTCCCCACCGCGCTCCCCGTCCAGCGCGCCCGCACCGGGCCCGCCGCCCCCGTGGCGCATCGGGTCGACGCGCTCGGCCGAACAGCGGTGTCCACCGGGCCGGGTGAACTAATCCACCCCGGAGGATTAGGGAGCTTGATCGGGGGTCTCCGGGTGCGGAACTTTGCCGCCCATGAACCTGAGGAAGACCGTCACGGGCGCCCTGCTGGGCCTCGGCAGCGCAGCCGCCATGCTCGGCCTCGGTGGTACCGCGATGGCCGCCGACACCATCGACATCACCACCACCGCCAACCCCGACATCGACGCCCACGCGCCGGACGCGGTGAAGGTCGGCGAGATCGTGGACCTCGACATCAACGAGATCAGCGACATCAACCTGAACGTGCTGGACGACGACAACGTCGACGCCGACGTGTTCGCCCACGACCTCCAGGCGCTGGTCAACAACGGCGACCTGCCCGCCGACGCGCTGGTGCACCTGCTGATCGAGGGCAACGACTGATCAGCGCCCCCTGAAGCCGGAACGGCCCCGGTCCCCTCCCCCTCGGACCGGGGCCGTTCCTCCCGCTCACCGCCGGGCTACCGCCCGACCGCGTACCCCTGCGCGCCGCGCGCGTTCGCCCCGGCCCTGAGCAGCCCGCTCCTCGGGTCGCGCGAGACCGCCGACATCCGGCCCAGCGCCCACGGCCCGGCGTCCACCACCGAGTGGCCGCGCTCGCGCAGCTCGTCCAGCCCGTGCGCCCGCGACTCCACGACCAGCTCGCCCGGCGTCCACGCCCTCGGGTAGAAGGAGCTGGGGAACGCGTTCGAGTGCCACATCGGCGAGTCGATGGCCTCCTGCAGGTTCATCCCGCCGACCGCGTGCGCGAGCCAGAACCCGAGCTGCCACTGGTCCTGCTGGTCGCCGCCGGGCGTGCCGAACGCCAGGACCGCCTCACCGCCGCGCAGCGCCAGCGACGGGGACAGCGTGATCCTCGGCCGCTTGCCGGGCGCCAGCGAGTTCGGCAGCCCCTCGTCCAGCCAGAACATCTGAGCCCGGCTGCCGAGGCAGAACCCGAGCGACGGGATCGTGGGCGAGGACTGGAGCCAGCCGCCGGACGGGGTGGCCGAGACGATGTTGCCCCAGCGGTCGACCACGTCCACGTGCACGGTGTCGCCGCGCACGGCCCCGGTCCTGGACACCGTGGGCTCGCCGACCGCGCCGCCGAGCTCCTCGGCGAGGGAGGGCCCGCGCCGGATGTGCTGCGCCAGCACGGCTTCCACCCCGCCGGGCGCGCCGGGCCGCAGCTCCAGCGACGCCCGCTCGCCGACCAGCGCGCGCCGCTCGGCCGCGTACTCCCGGGACAGCAGCGCCTCCAGCGGCACGTCCGCGCTGTCGCCGTACCAGGCCTCGCGGTCGGCGAACGCCAGCTTCGCGCACTCCACCGCCAGGTGGACGGTCTCGGCGGTGGGCGCGCCGTCGACGTACTCCAGCCGGTCGGCGAAGCCCTCCAGCAGCCGCAGCTGCTGGAGCAGCGCGGGCCCCTGCGACCAGGCGCCGAGCTTCGCCACGGTCCAGTCGCCGAAGTCGGCGGTGACCGGCTCCTCGTAGCTCGCCTCCCAGCCCGCCATGTCCTGGCCGGTGAGCACGCCCGCGTGGTCGCGGCCGGAGTCGTCGCGGTGGGCGGTGCGGCAGAACTCCTCGACCTGGGCGGCCACGAAGCCCTGGGACCAGGCGCGGCGGGCGGCCTCGATCTGGGCCTCCCGGTCGGCGCCCGCGGCCTCACCGGCGGCCAGCAGCCACTCCCAGGTGTCGGCGAGCTTGGGGTTGCGGAACCGCTCGCCCGCGACGGGCGGCTTCCCGCCGGGCAGCCACAGGTCGGCGGAGGTGGTCCAGTGGTCGCGGAACAGGTCGGCGACGGCGGCGATGGTCACGGGCACCCGCGCGAGCAGCGGGAAGCCGTCGCGGGCGTAGCCGATGGCGTGGCCGAGCACCTCGCGCAGCGACTTGGTGCCGTGGTCGCGCAGGAGGGTGAGCCAGCCGTCCCACGCGCCGGGGACGGTCGCGGCGAGCAGGCCGCTGCCGGGGACCAGGTCGAGGCCGAGGTCGCGGTAGTGGGCCGGGGTCGCGGCGGCGGGGGCGGTGCCCTGGCCGCACAGCACGCGCGGCGCTCCGCCCCTGACCGAGAAGAGGGCCGGGACCTCGCCGCCCGGTCCGTTGAGGTGCGGCTCGACGACCTGGAGGACGAAGCCCGCCGCGACGGCGGCGTCGAAGGCGTTGCCGCCGTCCTCCAGCACCGCCATGCCCGCAGAGGAGGCCAGCCAGTGGGTGGACGCGACCATGCCGTGGGTTCCCGCTAGTTCAGGGCGCGTGGTGAACACGCGGACAAACCTACGTGGACGGGAGCCACTTCGTTGCCTTCGCTAAAGGAACGGATTCCGACCCCGAGGTTTCACCCGGTGGCCGTCCGACTGAAGTCGGACGCGGAGCGTGATCGAAGTAGTCCTGGGGGTGGACGGAGAACACCTCTCCGGGGGACGCGCCGGAGGTGCGGTCGGGTGCATCGTTTCCCCATGCAGGTACTCATGTTCGCACTCGTGTTCGCGGGACTGGCCCTGGTGGCCGCGGTCCCGCTGGTCGCGCTGCTGCACGTCTCCGAGCACCACGGGCTGAACGACCGTTAACCTCCAGACCCACGACTGGGTCATGGAGGTTGCTGATGGAGATCTCGGGCACCGCGGCGATCGTCACCGGCGGAGCGTCGGGGCTGGGCGCCGCCACCGCGCGCGCGCTCGCCGCGCGGGGGGCGCGCGTGTTCGCGCTGGACATCTCGGTGGACGGCGCCCCCGCCGTGGAGGGCGTCACCTACCTGGCGGCGGACGTCACCTCGGAGGAGGACGTCCAGGCGGCCGTCGACAGCGCCGCGGGCTCCGGCGCCCCGCTGCGGATCGCGGTGAACTGCGCGGGCATCGGCCCGTCGACCAGGACGGTCGGCAAGGCCGGCCCGCACCCGCTCGACCTGTACCGCAAGGTGCTGGACGTGAACGTGGTCGGCACGTTCAACGTCCTGCGCCTGGCCGCCGCCGCGATGGGCGCGACCGAGCCGGGGCCGGACGGCGCGCGCGGCGTCGTGGTCAACACCGCCTCCGTCGCCGCCTACGAGGGCCAGATCGGCCAGGTCGCCTACGCGTCCTCGAAGGCCGCGGTGGTCGGCATGACGCTGCCCGCCGCGCGCGACCTGTCCTCGGTCGGCGTCCGGGTCATGACCATCGCGCCCGGCATCGTCGACACCCCGATGCTGGCGACCGTGTCCGAGGAGTTCCGCGCGGGCCTGGCCGCCGGGGTGCCGTTCCCCAAGCGGCTGGCCCTGCCGGACGAGTACGCGAAGCTGGCGCTGTCGATCATCGAGCACGACTACCTGAACGGCGAGGTCGTCCGGATGGACGGCGCGCTGCGCATGGCGCCCAGGTAGTCCGGATCCAGGTAGTCCGGGCACGGCAATCCCGCGCCGGCGGTCGCGCCGGGGCCTACAGGTCCCCGGCGTACGGCAGCCCGGACACGGCGTCCGAGGTCATCCAGCCCCGCAGGGCGTGGGTGGCCCGGACGTCGTCCTCGTTGTACTCCAGCAGCCTGCGCCGCTGCGCCGGGTCCGGCTCCTGGCCGTCCATGCCGACCGCGTCCCGGTACCAGCGCATGGAGTTCTCGCCCCCGGCCTCGGGGTCGCGCCAGTGGAACCCGGCCAGCGGGGCGATCGTCTTGAGCCCCTTGCCGTTGGTGGACAGGAACTGGTCCCTGACCACGCCGAACAGGTCGACCCAGTCGTCCGAGGTGATGAACTCCTTCACCTCGGCCACCGGCGGCACGCCCGGCTGCCCCTTGAACCGCTGGGCCGACGACAGCAGCCACCGGTTCTCCGCGAGCTCGTTGTAGCAGTAGGCCTTGAAGCCCAGCCCGCGCTCGGCCGCCGCGCGGCGCACCCCGGTCAGCCACGTCCAGAACTCGGCGAACGAGCGGGCCTCGTCGGCGCACGGCAGCTTGTGCCAGGTCGCGAACGCCCGGTAGCCGGGCTCCACGCCCACGTCGGCGCCGCTGAGCAGGCAGCCCCACATGTACGCGCCGAGGTCGCCAAAGCTCTCCATGTCGACGTCGACCTCGACCTCGGCCCTGGCGACCTCGATCCTCGGCACCCGCCGCGCCACGGCAAGCCCGCGCAGCCACGCCCGCGCCAGCACCACCGCGTCCTCGTGCGCCATCCCGACCAGCGGCACGGCGGGCACGGCCGGGTCCAGCGCGGCCAGGTCGTCCACGGTCGGCACGCCAGCCCGGCGCAGGGCCATCGCGTCCTCGCCGCGCACCACGAGCGACACGTCGCGGGCCTGGGTCAGCGCGTCCGAGCACACCGGCCACCACGGGCAGGTCTTGCACTCGACCACCCGCGACGGCCGGGCCAGCGGGGAGGTCCCGGCGATGGCGGCGTCGGCGATGGCCAGGCGGTCGGCGAAGCGGGCGTCGTACTCGGAGAGCGCAGTGCGCCCGCCCGGCCAGGTCGCCGCCTCCAGGTCGTGCCACACCACGACGTCGGCGTCCATGCCGATGGCGCCGCCGGTGGCCCGGCCGGGGGCCGCGTGGCCCGAGGCCTGCAGGAGCCGCTGGACGTGCGCGAGGCGCAGCTGGTCGCGCGGCTGGGGGCGGACCTTGCGCACCGGGTCGGTGCGCGCGCCCGCGGGCCGCGGGTAGGACAGCGGGGACGTGCGGGCGCCGTGACCGGGGTCGGTGGTCTTGTGCCGCACGACGATCACCGGCACGTACCCGGTGCGGTCGCGGACCAGCAGCTCGACGCCGCCCTTGCGGCCACCGCGCGGGTCGCGCGGCAGCACCGCACCCCAGATGTACTCGGCGCCCACCCGCATCGCCTCGGCGGTGACCCGCTCGCGGTCCGCGACGGGCACGTCCGGGGGAACTTCGACGAGGGCCGAGCCGACCTCGCGGCCGAGCGCCCTGGCGACGGCGGCCCGGTGGTCCACCGCGTCGGCCCGGCGCTGCTGCCCGGCGGCGTCCGGCGGGGCCTTGGCGGCCTCCCGCACGTCCGGGTCGTGTTCGAGGTGCACCCGCCGCCGGCAACGAGTGACCACACCGGCGTCGAGCTGCACCTGGGAAGTCACCGGAGAAGGGTAAGCCGGGAGGTCCGGCGTTGTACCCGCAACCCGCGCTCGGCGCGATCTTTTCCACGCGGGTGGCTACTGTGCGGGCAGGAGGTGCGGTGATGGCGCGGAGGACGGCGCGGAAGCGGGGCATCAGCCCGAGCGGTGCGAAGAACCTCGTCGGGGTGGCCAAGGTCGTCGTGCCCGCGCTGCTCCCGGTGCTCGCGCCGCTGGCCGCGCGCGCGGCGTCGGCGGCGGGCGACCGGTACGACCGCTACCGCGCGGCCAGGCTGGGCGTGGACGTGGAGCGGCTGGGCGAGTACTCCGGCCGGGGCGCCCGGCTGCACGCGCGGATCTCGAACGCGGGCGCGGCGCTGGCCGGTCTCGTGGACGAGGACGCGGGCTACGCGCAGCGGTGCGGGCAGCGGTTGGCCCAGCTGCAGGCCGCGGTGCGGGCCTGCGAGGGGATGCCCGCGCCGCGGCGGAAGGCCGCTCACCGCGCCGTCGCGGCCGACCTGGACGCGGTGGAGGGCGAGCTGCTGAGGAGGTTGGGCGTCGACTAGGCGCGCGGAGCGGCCCCCAGGACCGCTCCCACCGGGCCGACGCCCACCCCGTCACCTCGTGGTCAGGCTCCCGCCCTCGGCGGTGGAGCCCTTCGTGGTGGAGGCCTGCGCGGTGACGCCCCCGGTGGTGGCGGGCTCGTCGTCCTCGGACTCGGCGGCCTTCCCCGCCACCTCGGACCGGACGCGCTTCTCCGCCTTGCTCAGCCCCTCGCCCCTGGTCAGGCTCTCGACCGCGCGCAGCGCCGCCTCCTCGGGGCCGATCTTGGTCGAGACCTCCTCCAGCACCTCGGCGACCCGCTCCTCGCGCCGGATCATCGGGTCGCTGCGCAGGTCGCGGGCGAGCGACAGGCACAGGCCGACCATGACCACGGCGAACGGCAGCGCCGCGATGATCGTGAGGTTCTGCAGGCCGGTGAGCCCGCTCGACCCGCCGACCAGCAGCATCACCGCGCCGACTGCGCCGGTCACGACGCCCCAGAAGATCACCACGCCCCTGGTCGGGGCGATGGAGCCGCGCTGGGACAGGGTGCCCATGACCACCGACGCGGCGTCGGCGCCGGACACGAAGAAGATCGCCACCAGCACCATGACCAGCACGATCGAGACCGACGCGATCGGGTACTCGCGGAGCACGGCGAACAGCTGGCCCTCGGCGGTGGACTGGCCCGCGATGTCCGCGCCGCCGCGCTGGGTGGCGATGGCGGTGCCGCCGAAGACGGCGAACCACATCAGGCTGACCAGGCTCGGCACGCCGATGACGCCCGCGACGAACTGGCGGATGGTGCGGCCCCGGCTGATCCGGGCGATGAACATGCCGACGAACGGCGCCCAGGCGATCCACCAGGCCCAGTAGAAGACGGTCCAGCCGGACAGCCAGGTCTCCATGGGGTCGCCGCCGGTGGCGGCGGTGCGGCCGGTCATCTCGGCCAGCTCGCGGAAGTACTCGCCGATCGCGGTGGGCACCACGTTCAGGATGAACACGGTCGGGCCGACCACGAACAGGAACACCGCCAGCACGACGGCCAGCACCATGTTGACGTTGGACAGCCACTGGATGCCCTTGGCGACTCCGGAGACCGCGGAGGCGATGAACGCCACGGTCAGCACGGCGATGATGCCGACCAGGACGGCGTTGCCGACCTCACCGGCCCACCCGACGATCTCCAGGCCGCTGCCGATCTGCAGCGCGCCGAGGCCGAGCGAGGCGGCCGAGCCGAACAGCGTGGCGAAGATCGCCAGCACGTCGATGGCCTTGCCGACGCCGCCGTTCGCGGTGCGCTCGCCGAGCAGCGGCGCGAACGCGGAGCTGATCAGCTGGCTGCGGCCCCTGCGGAAGCTGCTGTAGGCGATGGCCAGGCCCACCACGGCGTAGATCGCCCACGGGTGGAGGGTCCAGTGGAACAGGGTGGTGGCCATCGCGGTGCGCAGCGCCGCGTCGGACCCGGCCTCCACGGTGCCCGGCGGCGGGTTGACGAAGTGCGTCAGCGGCTCGTTGACGCCGTAGAACATCAGGCCGATGCCCATGCCCGCGCTGAACATCATCGCGATCCAGGACACGGTCTTGAACTCGGGCCGCTCGTCGTCGCGGCCGAGCGGGATGCGGCCGTAGCGGCTGACGGCGAGCCAGAGGGCGAACAGGACGAAGCCGGACGCGAGCAACACGAACGCCCACCCCAGGTTTCCCATGACCCACCCGAGGGCAGTCTTGGAAGCAGAGGCGAGCGAATCGGTGGCGAACACGCCCCATCCGAGGAAGGCGACGGTGATGGCGGCGGCCACGCCGAACACGACGTAGTCGGTGCGGCCGGGGCGGTCGACCTTCGGCTCCCCCGGCAGAGGTGTCTTGATCTGCGGTTCTGCGGTCGTCACCGGTATGCGGTACCCCTCACCCGTTCGGGCTAAACCTTCGGAGGTCCGGACGGGTCTGCCGTGCGCTCCGGGTCGTCTCCTACGCTGGGTGGTGTGGCCACTCGACCAGGTGTGACGTCCCGCGCGGCGCGCGGGTCCCTGGTCGCGGTGACCTCGGCCGCACTGGGCCTGGCGGCCCACGGCGCGGCGGGGGGCGAGGCGGTCGAGCTGACCCCCGTGCTGCCCCTGCTGCTGCTCACCGCGAGCGCGGGGACCGCGCTCGCCGAGCGCTCCCGGACGCCGTGGGCGGTGGTCGGCGCGCTGGTCGCGGCCCAGGCCGGGCAGCACGCGCTGCTCGCGCTCGCCGCGCACCAGCACCACGGACCCGGCCTCGGCCTCGACCCGCTGGCGATGACGGCGACCCACGTGGTGGCCGCGCTGCTCACCGGCCTGCTGCTGGCCAGGGCGGACGCGGTGCTGCTCGCGCTCGCGGGCGCCGCCGCCCGGCTGCTGCCGGTGCTGCGCGAACCGCGCCCGGCGTCCCGCCCGGCCGCGCTCCCCGCGCCCGAGGGCCACCCCCAGCCCACCCCCGTCCGGATCACCCTCAGGCGGGTGAACGCCCGCCGGGGGCCGCCCGCGCTCCCGATCGCCCCGCACCCAGGACCACGCTGAACCCGCGATCAGGAGCACCCACACCATGTCCACCACTCGCACCGGCCTGCGCTCGCTCGTCCGCGCGGGCGCACTCCTCACCACCGCGGGCTTCCTCGCGCTCGGCACGGCGGGCACCGCCTCCGCGCACGTCACCGCGTCGACCACCGCCCCGGCCACCCAGGGCGGCTACGCCAAGGTCACCTTCCGGGTGCCGAACGAGCGCCCCGACTCCGGCACGGTCAAGCTGGAGGTCACCCTCCCCGCCGAGTACCCGCTGGCCTCGGTCAGCACGAAGCCGGTGCCCGGCTGGCAGGTCGAGGCGGTCAAGGCCACGCTCGACAAGCCGGTCACCAGCCACGGCCGCGAGGTCACCGAGGCCGTCCGCACCGTGGTGTGGACCGCCGACGCGGGCGTGCAGATCGCGCCCGGCCAGTTCAACGAGTTCGAGGTGTCGGTCGGCCCGCTGCCCGACACCACCGAGCAGCTGGTCATGCCCGCCAAGCAGACCTACGCCAGCGGCGAGGTCGTCGACTGGAGCGCCCCGCCCGCCGACGAGGAGCCCGAGCACCCCGCGCCGGTGCTGAAGCTGGTCAAGCCCGCCGAGGGCGCCGACTCGCACGGCAACGCCCCCGCCGGGTCCGAGGACTCGCACTCCGAGGCCGCCGCGGCCACGACCACCGACGACACCGCCCGCTGGCTGGGCGGCGCGGGCCTCGCGGTCGGCGCGCTGGGCCTGGGCCTCGGCGCGGGCGCCGTCCTGCGCACCCGCCGCTCGGGCAAGCCCTCGGCATGAGGCGCGCGGTCTCGCTGCTGCTGTCCGCGCTCGTGGCGGGAGGGTTCGCGCTCGGCGCGGCCCCGGCCGCGTGGGCGCACAACGTGCTGATCTCCAGCGACCCGAAGGACGGCGCGGAGCTGGCCACCGGGCCGCGCGAGGTCACGCTGACCTTCGACCAGCCGGTGCAGGCGGGCGAGCGGTTCAACACGCTGACCGTCACCTCGGCCGACGGCACCCGCTGGGAGGACCAGGCCGAGCCGACCGTGCGGGACAACTCGGTGATCTTCCCGGTGCGCGAGCTGGGACCGGCGGGCGAGTACACCCTCGGCTACCGGGTCCTGTCCGCCGACGGGCACCCGGTGAGCGGCTCGCTGAAGTTCACCACCACGACGGCGGCGCAGGGCACCCCGGTGCCCGCCTCGGAGTCCGCCACCCCGGAGGCCTCGGGCGAGGACTCCGGCGGCGGCGTGCCCGTCTGGGTGTGGATCGTCGGCGCGGTCGTGCTGCTCGGCGGCGGCGTCTTCTTCGCGCTGCGCGGCGGAGGGGACGGCGCCGACCGGTGACCGCCGACCGGACCAGCGGCCCCGCCCGCCCCCGCGCGCGGGTGGCGGGCGGGCTGCCGCTGGGCGCGCTCGCCGGGGTGCTCGCCGGGCTCGCGATCGCGGGCACCGGCGCGTCGGCAGGCGGACCGGGGACCGCC
>NZ_JBQGCX010000888.1:0-2301 GCF_052038725.1 Actinosynnema sp. | reverse complement strand
CAGGAGGTCCGGCAGGTCAGCGTGGGCCACGTCCAGTTGCCACCGTGCTGGACGGTGAAGCCGAACGTGTTGCCGTTGCCGTTCGGGCGGCCGGTCATCACGTTGCCGCTGGAGTCCCAGGTGGCGCTGGTGTTCCAGGTCGCGATGATCCGCTGCGGGGAGCTGACGGTGACCGTGACGACCCAGTTGTCGGCTCCCGAGACCGCGACCTGCCCGTTGAAGCGGTCGTTCCACTTCTGCCCCTCCGAGTAGGTCGCGGTGCAGCCGCCACCGCCGGGGTCGGGGTTCGTGGTGGTCGTGGTCGGCCCGGTGGTGGTCGGCTGCTGCCCGCCGCCCTCGTTCAGCACGGCCAGCACGGAGTTGTAGGCGGCCTTCTTGTTGCCGCTGCCGTCGAACAGCAGCGGGGTGCCGGAGGCGCGCCAGGAGTCGGTGTCGCGGATGCCCCAGACGGTGATGCCGGTGCAGCGGTCGACGGACAGGCAGGCCTGCGTGACGCCCTGGTACTGCTGGGCCTGGCTGGACCCGGAGCCCTCGATGTCCAGCTCGGTGATCTGCACGTCCACGCCCAGCGCGGCGAAGTTCCCGAGCGTGGTGTGGTAGTTGGACGGCACCGGGTTGCCGCTGTTGAAGTGCGCCTGGAACCCGACGCAGTCGATGGGCACACCGCGCGACTTGAAGTCCTGCACCATCCGGTAGACGCCCTGGGTCTTGGCGTGCGACCAGTTGTCGGTGTTGTAGTCGTTGTAGCAGAGCTTGGCGTTGGGGTCGGCGGCGCGCGCGGCGCGGAACGCGGCCTCGATCCAGTCGTTGCCGGTGCGCTGGAGGTTTGAGTCGCGGCGGCCACCGGAGTTGCCGTCGGCGAAGGCCTCGTTGACGACGTCCCAGGCGTAGATCTTGCCCCGGTAGTAGGTGGCGACCTGGGTGACGTGGTTGAGCATGGCCTGCCGCAGCGAGGAGCCCTCCATGCGCTGCATCCAGCCGGGCTGCTGGGAGTGCCAGGCGAGCGCGTGCCCGCGGATTCGCTTGCCCTGCCCTCGGGCCTGGTTGACGATGCGGTCGGCGTTGCCGTAGGAGAACTGGCCCTGGTTGGGCTCGGTGGCGTCCATCTTCATCTCGTTCTCGGCCGTCACCATGTCGAACTCGCGGTTCAGGATGCCGGTGTAGGTCGAGTCGGAGAGCTTGTTGGCGGCCACGGCGGTCCCGAAGTACCGCCCCTTCTGCTGCGCGGCGGCGGCGAGCGTCGAGGCGGCGCCACTGGCGGGCGTGGCCACGAGCACGACCGCTGCGGCGGTGAGCACGGCGAGCGTGGAGGCGAGTGCGGCTCGGGAGACTGACTTCGCTGTCAGCGTCATGTCCGGCGCTTTCTGGGAGAACCCGCGCGGGGCGGGCGAGCGGAAACCGGTTCGAAAGTTTCGCAGTAGATCCCGATCGTTATCAGCGCCTGACGCTAAGCGGCGCGACGCCGGGCGTCAAGGACGGGACCGCAGCAGCGCGCCCGCCCGCGGTCCTCGGCCCCCCAGCTTCGGGGACCTTCGCCCACCACTCCCGGGCCGATGACCGCGATCAGCCCCGTCGGCGGAGAGCGGTACCAGGTCGGCGTGTCCTCCGCGAGCCACCGCAGCACCTGGTGCGCCTGCACGAACGTCACGCTCCACCGCGACTGGACCCACCCCGCAGCGGGCGTCCAGCGACGACGACCGCGGGGCGACCGGCCTCACCGGGGCGACCGGTCGCCCCCCAGCGCACCCGATCTACCTCAGTCCCACCAGAACGTCCACGAGTGGTCCCCCACCAACCGCTCCGCGTACGCCATCAGCGGGTGCGCCTCGTCGGACTGCCACACGTTGTCCGGGCACACCGCGAAGTGCTCCACCGAGATCGCCAGCGCCTCGGTGAGCGTCGGGGGCGGCGCCGCCACGCTCAGCAGCAGCGTCGAGGAGCCCACGCCCACCACCCGCGCGCCGAACCGGGACTCCCAGGACCGCAGCACCGCCGACAGCTCCGCGGTGTCGTCCACGTACCCCGCCGCCCCGCCCCACCCGGCGACGGTCAGCGCGTCCGCGCCGCGATCGGCCGCGACCAGCCCGAGCCGCAGGGAACCGTGCCCCCGCAACAACTCCCCCGCCAGGTCGTCCGCGACGCGACCGGGGTCGTTGGTCGGCACCCGCGCGGGCGCGAGCCCCGGCCACGCGCGGCCGAACGGCGCGGTCACGGCGAGCCGCTGGGCGGGCGTCAGCTGGTCCTCGGGGTCGTCGCCGGTGTGCGCGGCCCACCACCGCTCCAGCACCACCTCCGGGTCGT
>NZ_JBQGCX010000887.1:0-4862 GCF_052038725.1 Actinosynnema sp. | reverse complement strand
CGACGCGGACACGTTCCTGCGCCGCATCGGCTTCCCGGACGCGGCGAGGCACCTGGCGTTCGAGGTGTTCTCGCGCAGCTTCTTCGCGCACCCGTCGCGGCTGTCGGCGGCCGAGCTGGTGACGATGTTCCACATCTACTTCCTCGGCTCCAGCGAGGGCCTGCTGTTCGACGTCCCGGACGCGCCGTACCCGGAGGCGCTGTGGGAGCCGCTGCGGCGCCACCTGGAGGCCCTCGGCGCGCAGGTGCGCACCGGCAGCGCGGTGGAGCGGGTGGACCGGACCGGCTCGGGCCACCGGGTCGTGGCGGGCGGGGCGGCGGACGAGGTCGACGCGGTGGTGCTGGCGGCGGACGTGCCCGGCCTGCGCTCGGTGGTCGGCGCCTCGCCGGAGCTGGCCGACGCCGCCTGGCGCACCAAGGTCGGCTCGCTGCGCACGGCCCCGCCGTTCCTGGTGTCCCGCTACTGGCTCGACCGCCCGGCCCGCGTGGACCGGCCGCCGTTCCTGGGCACCAGCGGGTTCCGGCTGCTGGACAACATCAGCGTGCTGGACCTGTTCGAGGAGCCCGCGCGGGCGTGGCGGGAGCGGACCGGCGGGTCCGTGGTGGAGCTGCACGCCTACGCCGTCGACGAGGCCGAGGTGGCGACCGAGGCGGGGAGGGCGGAGGTGGCGGCGCGGCTGCTCGCCGAGGCCGAGGGCGTGTTCCCGGAGCTCGCGGGGGCGCGGGTCGAGCACGTGGAGCACGTGGTGGGTCAGGACTGCCCGCTGTTCGCGCCGGGGACCTTCGGCGACCGGCCGACCGTGACCACCACCGACCCGACCGTGGTGGTGGCGGGCGACCTGGTGCGGGTGGACCTGCCGGTCGCGCTGATGGAACGGGCGGCGACCAGCGGTTTCCTGGCCGCGAACGCGCTGCTGGGGCACTGGGGCGTGCAGGGGCACGACCTGTGGTCGGTGCCGAACCGGGGCCGCTCGCCGCTGCTGCGCAAGGCCGCCGCGCGGGCGCCGAAGGTGCGCTAGCGGGTGCTCGGGGGCGGGTGGGCGGACCGCTCACCCGCCCCCGCTCACCCCTCCCACACCTGTCCGCCGAGCGCGCGCCTTGGCCGCCCGTACCCGCGCCAGTACACCCCGAACCCGTCCCCGAGCGGCCCGGTCTCCGCGAGCAGCTCGACCCCGTCCACCAGGTCGTACCGCGTCGCCGCGCCCGCGAACCCGGACAGCGGCAGGTCGTTCACCACCACGTCCAGGAACTCCACCGACCCGAAGTCCGTCAGCATCCCCGTGACGCCCCGGAACATCGGGGCCTCCACGATCACCTCCGCGCTGCCCAGCGGCGGCGCGGGCGTGCCCGGCGGGTAGCTGTGCCGCCGCCGGTAGGCCCAGCCCGCGGCGCGGCACTCCACGGAGATCGCGAACGTGCCGCCGAACAGGTGCGCCACCCCGGCCCGCAGCTCGTCGCCCGCGCGCACCGGGTGCGGGATCGGGGCCGCGCCCACCCCGCCGGTCTCCAGCTCCCACCACAGCTGGTACTCGCGCTCGCCGCCCAGGTCGTTGACGTCCACCCCGACCTGCGCCAGGTGCCCGGCGCCGGGGTGCGCGCCGTCCAGTCCCACCCACACCGCGCACTGCGTGTAGTAGTCGCCGACGCCGGGCCGGGAGTGCGGGTGCGGCACGGTCCAGGTCGCGGAGACCGACCGGAACGTGCCCGGCGCGCCCCTGAGCACGTACCCGGCCCAGTTGGTGGACGACCCGGCGTCGGTGCCGGGCAGCGCGGCCTCGGCGAGCGGAGGGGGCGGCGCGGGCGCCTCGGGCGCGACCCGCGGCCCGCCCGGTGGCACGGCCGGGTCCTGCGCCCACCCCGGGGCCGACCCCTCCGCCCCCACCCGCAGCGGGGGGTGCTCGCGCGGCTCCGCCGCTCCGGCCTGGACCTCGGCCGCCTCGAACGGCGTGGACATCGGGGCTCCTCCCGGCCTCGCGGTGGCCCGGCCTCGCGGTGGCCCGGCCCGACACCGCGCGGGGCGCCGCCGACCGGTGTGCGGCGGTGATCGGCAACTCTAGCCGCGCGCGCCCGCTTCCACCGGACGGCCGCGTCCGACTGCCCCCGGAGCACCCCGGATGCGACCATCCGGCCCGTACCCGATCCACCCGCGTGGCGGCAGGATGGTGGCGTTGGCCTAGGACAAGGAAGTCCCGATGGGAAATCGCTTTCACACCCCGCTCGCCCTCGCGCCCGCCGCCCCGGCGGCGCCGGGCGCGGCGCTGCTGTCGGACACCGAGCTCGACCCCGCCGCCCTGTACTCGGTGACCTACGAGGGGCTGGTCAACAACAACTCGTTCCAGCAGGACGCGATCCTCACCGCGCACGGCCACCAGTACGCGGCCTGGTACACCTCCACGCGCGAGGCGGTGGTCGCCCGCCGCGCGCTGGGCGGCCCGTGGCTCACCGCCGTCCTGCCGCACCGGCTCACCGCCGACGACTCGCACAACGTGATCTCCCTGGGCGTCTCGCGCGCCACCGGCGCGCTGCACGTGGCCATGGACTGCCACAACACCCGCCTGCACCACACCGAGTCCGTGCCGGGCCTGACCGCCCGGCCGGGCGACCACGAGTGGTCGGCGGGCCTGTTCGGCCCGGTCCGCCGCACCCTCGGCGGCCTGGAGCTGGGACCGATGACCTACCCGGCGTTCCTGACCGCGCCGGACGGCGCGCTCCAGTTCTCCTACCGCACCGGCCGCTCCGGCGACGGCGCCCAGGAGCTGGCGGAGCTGCGCGACGGCCGGTGGCGGGCGCTGGGCGCGTGGACGTCGGCGACCGGCGAGTACACCGCGCCGAACGGCGTGGTGTCCGGGACCCGCAACGCCTACCTGCACGGCCTGACCTACGACCTGCGCGGGAGGCTGCACGCGGCGTTCACCTGGCGCGAGGGCGTCGTCGGCGTCGCGGGCGCGCCGGGCGGGCTGGCCAACCACGACACCGGGTACGCGTTCAGCGACGACCGGGGCCGCACCTGGCGCAACGCCGGGGGCGCGGTCGTCGGCACGACCGGGGGCGCGCCGATCGGCATCGCCTCGCCGGGCGTGCTGGTCGACCGGGTCGGGCCGGACCGGGGGCTGATGAACCAGGAGTCGCAGGCGGTCGACTCCTCCGGCGCCCCGCACGTGGTGATCAGCCACGTGCCCGAGCGGTTCACCGGGGTGGTCGAGGACTACCCGAGGCGGCGGGCCCAGCACGGGCGGGTGTTCCACCTGGTGCGGCGCGGTTCCGGGTGGGTCAAGCGGGAGGTGCCGGTGGTGCCGGGGCACACCCAGCGCACCCGGCTCGTGCTGGACCGGGCGGACAACGCGTACCTGCTGATGCCGCGCGGGCGGATCGTCTCCGCGTCGGCGGCGAGCGGGTGGTCGGACTGGGCGCTGGTGCGCGACGGGCTGCCCGGCGCGTTCGGCGAGGTGTGCGTTGACGTCGGGCGGGTGCGGTCGGAGGGGGTGCTGTCGGTGCTGTACCAGCGGGAGTCGACGCGCACGACGCCGTCGCCGATCCGGGTGGCGGACCTCCGGCTCGGGTGAGGTGCCCGCGTCGACCCTGAGCGCTCCCTGAAGGTCCGGCCCGCCCGCTCGCGGGCGTACCGGACCTTTGGGAAAATCGCGCGTGTAGTACGTCCGTTTCGGGGTAAACCGCCCGATGTGACGGAACTCGTGGCGGTGTTCGCGCCTTCTCCCCAGCTGACCGTGACCGTGGAAGACCTGGACGGCGCCCCGGACATCCACCTGCACGCGGGCGGGCAGGGCGTGTGGCAGTCGAGGATGATCTCCTCGCTCGGGGCCGAGGTCGTGCTCATCGCGGCGCTCGGCGGGGAGACCGGCGAGGTGCTGCGCAACCTGGTGGGCGTGGAGCTGAAGGTGCTGGACGTGGCGGCGCGCAACGGCGCGTACGTGCACGACCGGCGGGCGGGTGAGCGGGAGTCGCTGGTCGAGATGCCCGCCGACCACCTCTCCCGGCACGAGCTGGACGACCTGTACGAGCTGGCGCTGGTGGAGTGCCTGCGCGCCGAGGTCGCGGTGCTCAGCGGGCCGAACGACGACGTGGTGCCGGACGACGTGTACCGCAGGCTCACCGCCGACCTGCGCGGCCAGGGGCGGGACGTGGTGGTCGACCTGTCCGGCGGCAGGCTCGCGGCGGCGCTGGAGGGCGGGCCGACGGTGGTGAAGGTCAGCCACGACGAGCTCGTCGAGGACGGCCGGTCGAAGTCGGACGCCGAGGAGGACCTGGTCGCGGCGATGCGGGAGATCGCCGAGTGCGGCGCCCGCGCCGTCGTCGTCTCGCGCGCGTCCGAGCCCACGCTGGCGCTGATCGGGTCGAAGCTGCTCCGGGTCACCGCGCCCGGACTGTCCACTGTGGACACCAAGGGCGGTGGTGACTCGATGACCGCGGGCCTGGCCGCCGGGTTGGCGCTCGGCATCGACCTGGAGGAGGCTTTGAGGCTGGGCGCGGCGGCCGGTTCGCTGAACGTCACCCGGCACGGTCTGGGCACCGGCCACGTGGACGCGGTCCGGGTGCTGACCGAACGGGTCAGGCTGACCCCGATAGAGAAGGCATGATGACCCCTACACCGGGCAATCAGCCCCGAATGCGAATCCTCATCACGAACGACGACGGCATCGACGCACCGGGCATCCGCTGGCTGGCGCGGGCAGTCGCGCACGCCGGTTACGAGGTGGTGGTCGCCGCCCCGCTGAGCGAGTCGAGCGGCAGCAGCGCGTCGATGACCGCGGTGGTCCAGGACGGCAAGATCTGCTTCGAGGAGCGGGAGCTGGCCGGGGCCAAGAACCTCCCGGCCTACGGCGTGGCCGCCTCCCCCGCCTACAT
>NZ_JBQGCX010000886.1:0-2944 GCF_052038725.1 Actinosynnema sp. | reverse complement strand
CGGCTGCGGCGGTGGGGACCGGGGTGGTGGCCAGGATCGCGCGGATGCGGGCGGCGACGACGGCGGTGGCGGTGCGGCGGGCGGGCGCGGGCTGGGGGCCGAGGACCGGACCGGAGGGGGCGGGGTGCGGGGACGGCTCGGCGGGGGTGGGCCGGGTGGTGGGCACGACTAGGGCGGGCATGACCGGGGCAGGCTCGACCGGGGCAGGCTCGACCGGGGTGGTCCGGGCGGCGGGCTCGGCGGTGTCTGCCGCGAGGGGCGCGCTCTCCTCGGCGTCCGCGTGCTGCGGGGGCTCGACCGGGGCGGGTTCGGCGGGCGCCTGCTCGGCAGGCCCTCGCCCGGCGGGTTCTTGCCCGGCGGGCGCCGGTTCAACGGGCGCCCGCTCGACGGATGCCCGCTCCGCGGGCGCTGGTTCCGCGAAGGGGTTTGCGTCGGGCCGTTCGGCGGGCGCGTCCCCCGCTGCGGGCGCGTCCCCCTCGGGGCGCGCGAAGTCGTCCGGTCGCAGCCTGCTCTTGCGCTCGAACTTCAGCGGTCGCCGGGCGCGCGGGCGCACCACCGGGACGTCCGCCTCGGCCTTCCCGCGCTGGCTGGGCCGGGTGTACTTGAGCTCGGGCGCGGCGGGCGGGGGCTCCTCGCGCGGTGCGGGGCGCTCGACCGGGTAGCCCAGGTCCAGGGGGTACTCGGGTTCCGGCGGCTGCTCGACCGGCCGCCGGGGCACGAGTCCGCGCGGCTGAGCCGGCGCGACGGGCCGCCGCTCGGGCTCGGGCGCGCGCTGCGGCGGCTCGTCCGCCCACGGGTTCGCGGGCTCCACGTCCCACGGCCCCGGCAGCTCGGGCGCGTCGGCCTCGCGCACGTACCTCGGCCGCTCGGGCTCGACCGGCCGCTCCGCCTCGACCGGCCGCTCGTCCACCTCCAGCGCCAGCGACGCCAGCTGCGCGTCCTCCGCCATCCGCCGCGCCACGGCGTCCGGCTTCAGGTCCCCGACCACCGCCCGCTGCGCCAGCTTCAGCTCGCGCAGCGTGAACGTCGCCGGGCAGCCGGGGCACGCCACCGCCGCCTGCAGCTGCTGCTTCCCGCCGCTCGGGTGCGCCCGGTACAGCCCGTGCAGCTCCCCGCCGCACCCAGGGCAGGACTTCTCCACCGGCAGCGGCGACAGCTGCCAGCCCGGCTCGGCGTAGCGGGCGATCGCCGGTTCCGGGCGCACGCCCCACCGGGCCTGCACGACCCCGGCGACCGACGTGTCCCGCCCCACCACGACCCCTCCGCCCCGCCGACTCCCGTTGAACCAGCGATGCTAGGCCCAACCCCCGACAACGAGGGGCCCGGAGCGCCTGCCGGGGCGGTGCGGTCAGGGCAGCAGCGACAGCCGCTTCACCAGCTTGTCGACCCGGTTGCGCGGCCCGATCAGGCTCACCGCGAGGCACGGCACGGCCTCGCTCGCCGCGACCTTCTCCAGGTACTCGTCGTACACCCTGGTCTCCTGCGCGGCCACGGGCATGTCCACCACGTGCACGCCCAGCGAGTCCGCCGCCCTGGCCCGCAGCTCGGCCAGCTGCTCGCCGGACGCGGCCAGCACCGTGCAGCCCGCCCACGGCAGGCCGGGGTGCGCCGACCCGGTCCCGTCCACCGCGTCCGGCCCCAGCAGTCCGGGCACCGCCTCGCCGGTCGCCGCCGCCACGCACACCGCCGCGTTGACCGCCCGCCCGGCGGGCAGCGCCTCGTCCACCACGACCACCCACTTCAGGCGGGCCGACCTGGTGGGCGCGGCGGTGTCGATCTCCTCGGGGGCGAACCCGACGGCGGACTGCAGCGACTCGGTGCTCATGGGCCCACTTCCTCCGTGCAATGTGCGAACTTGTGCGACGATGGTATGCACATGCTCGGTAGCAAGCCCAGCAATCCGCTGATAATTCGGAAGAGCGCCCCTGGAGGCCGCCGTGGACGAACTTGATACGAACATCCTGCGCGAATTGCAGGTCGACGCACGGCGGAGCAACCGGGACGTGGCCGCCGCCGTGGGCGTCGCCCCGACCACCGCGCTCGACCGCACCCGCGCCCTCCGCGAGCGCGGCGTCATCAAGGGCGCGATCCTGGACGTCGACCTTCCCTCGATCGGGCGACCAGTGCAGGCGCTGATCGCGGTCCGCATCCGGCCGCCCGCGCGCCGCGTCATCGAGGGGTTCCGCGCCTGGGCCATCGCCCAGCCGGACACCCTGGGCGTGTTCGTCACGTCGGGCTCGGAGGACTTCCTGCTGCACGTCGCCGTGCCCGACAACGACCACCTCTACCAGTTCGTGGTGGACAAGCTCACCGAACGGGCCGAGGTCGCCGACGTGCGCACCTCCGTCGTGTACCAGCACCTGCGCAACGACCGGATCAGCCCGGTCGGCAGACTGTCCCCATGATCCTGCTGGTGCCCTCGGACCCGCTGCGCCCCCGCCGCCCGGACGAGCACTTCGCCGCCGAGGCCGCCGCCGCCCGCGACCTCGGGATCACCGTCGCGCTCCTGGACCACGACGCGCTGCCCACCGACCCGGCGCGCGCCGTCGCCCGCGTCCCGGAGGGCGAGGACGTCGTCTACCGGGGCTGGATGGTGCGCGCCGGCCACTACGCGGACCTCGCGCGGGCGCTGGCGCGGCGGGGCGCGGCGCTGCGCACCGACCCGCTGCGCTACCGCAGGGCGCACGAGCTGCCAGGCTGGCACGACCACCTGGCCCCGCTGACCCCGCGCTCGGCGTGGACCGCCGGGTACGACCGGACCGACTTCGACCGGGCCCGCGCGGAGCTGGGCAGCGGACCGGCGGTGCTGCGCGACTACACCAAGTCGCTCAAGCACCACTGGGACGAGGCGGCGTTCATCCCGGACGTGGCCGACGGCGACGCTGCGTGGCGGGTGGCGCTGCGGTTCCGGGAGCTGCGCGGCGCGGACTGCGTCGGCGGGTTC
>NZ_JBQGCX010000885.1:0-8137 GCF_052038725.1 Actinosynnema sp. | reverse complement strand
CTGGCGACGCCCGAGTTCCTCGCACCCGCCGCACTCCACGAACCCCTGGCAGCGCCCGAGTCCCTCGCGCCTGCCAGCGCCGCGACGCCCCCGGAGCCCCCCGCCACCGCGGTGTCCCCTGAAGCGCCAGCGTCCCCCGCTGCCCCGCTCCTCCCTGACGCCCAGTTGCCCCCTGAGGCCCCGGTGTCCCCAGCAGCCCCGGTGTCCCCTGAACCCCAGGTCTCCCCCGCTGCCCAGGGTTCCCCTGAAGCCCCGCCGGTTCCGCCTCCCTCGTCCTCCCCCGCCGCCCCCCAGCGCCCCGCGGGCCCCACCGGCAGCGCGCCGACCTGGGCGGGCGCCGCCGCGGCGTGGCCGACGCCGGTCTGGCCCGCCCCGGTGTGGCCCGCGCCCGTCCCGACCGCGCGGACCGAGCGCGGGGGCGTCACGCCGCCGCCCACCGGTTTCCCGCCCGGCGTCGAGATCCCCGCCATCTCGGCCGTCCCCGCCACCCCGGCGGCTCCCCCCACCCCTGCGGCACCCACCGAGCCCCCCACCACGCCGTTCCCCGTCCTCCCCCCGGCTCCCCCGCAGCCCCTCCCCGAACCCGCCCCCCTGCCCACCCCGCAGGACGAACCAGCCCCGGCACCCCCCGAGCCCCTCTCGGACTCGCCCGTCCGGCTCATCCTGGAGATCCGCGCGATCACCGACCCGACCTCGTCCCCCGAGGAGCAGGCACGGTCGGTAGCGCGCGGGCTCGCCCCGGCCGGCAAGATCACCCGCGTGGCCCCCGGCGGACGACTACTGGCCGTGCACGTCGACCTCGGCGCGAGCGAGGCGTCGCCCACCTCGGCGCTCCTCGACGCCGCCGCCGCGATGACACCCGACGGGTGGTCCGGCGTCGAGCGGGTCGGGGTGTCGGCGGTGGCGCGCTGGTCAGCGGGGCCCGCCCCTACAACGGGCGTCACCTCGCTGGAGCTGACGGCGACACCGCTCTCGGCATTCCAGTGGACACCGCCCGCGTGAGGGCCGGCGGGCGCTGCTCCGAATGAGTGGGTAACCACACCACCCTGTCAGCCGATCTTGCTTGATTAGCGTGAAACTCTGGGTATTACTTCAATTACAGAAGTGGTCGCCAGGCCACTGCGTGCTCTCAGGAGGGGTCGGTAACCGACATGGCCAGCATCGAAGAAGTCCGCGCGGCGATCGCCCAGGCCGTGGACAAGGCCAACGAGAGCGCGAAGGCGCTCCAGCAGGCCGCCAGCCTCGCCGAGGACGCGCAGGCCCTGCTCAACTCGGCGACCCAGGGCAGCGCCCAGTCCGACGTCGAGTCGGCGAACGCCCAGTTCGCGCAGGTCGCCAGCGGCGTCTCGGACCTCCAGAAGTACCTGGAGAACGGGATCTCCCAGGCCGAGAGCATCAACTCCAGGCTGTGACGTCGGTAGCGGAGGTCCGGCTCGCGCTGGAGCAGGTCGCCGAGGGCCTGCGGGACGCCTACCGCCTGACGCGGGAGGCGCAGGACCTGCTGGTGGACGCGGTCGACGTGCTGGCGGAGGCGGGTGAGAACCACCACGAGGAGCTCGTGCCGCCCGCGTTCCTGCGGGCCCGCGAGGCCTTCCCCGACGAACTGGAGCTGATCGTGAGCAGCCTGGAACTGGTCCAGCGGTTGGCCGCGGAGCTGTGACGTGAGCAGGCGCGACGACCGCCTGTGGCGGATCAGGGCGTCCCTGGAGCGCTTCCACGGGGCGGTGGCGGCGGCGCTGGGCAACGCCGCGCGCGAGCAGCGCGCCATCGCGGCCGAGCGCGCCCGCGACATGGTCGAGGTGATGGTGCGCGGCCAGGGCGTGGACCGCGCCCTGGTCGACCCGCTGCTGGCCGGGCCGCTGCGGAACCCGCTGTTCGGGCCGGTGCTGGCGCACGCGATGGCCGACCGCGTCGAGGCGTTCCGCGACTGGTCCGAGCAGGGCCCCGACCGGCTGGCCGAGATCGTCGGCGAGGCGTCGCCGGGGACCGCGTCCCAGCCGCACGAGGTGTGGCTGGGCGGGACGGGCACGGCGGACGGCAGCGACGGCGTCCCGGAGCTGTGGCGGATCGGCGAGGGCGAGGTGCCCTCGGCCCCGGAGCCCCGGCGGTTCCCGGTGGCGGTGCCGCTGCTGGACCAGGCGCACCTGCACGTGGCGTCCGCGCCCGAGGCGCGCGCGACGGCGGAGTCGCTGGTGGAGGGCCTGCTGCTGCGGGTGCTCAGCCACTTCCAGCCGGGTCTGGTGCAGGTGCACGTGTGGGACGTCGGTCAGCTGACCGGCTCGCTGCCCGGCCTGTACCCGCTGACCAGGGCGGGCCTGCTGACCGTGCACGACCCGGCGCGGCTGCACGAGCTGCTGGACGAGCTGTCCGACACGATCCGCCGCGTGCACACCGGCGTGCTGGTGGAGGGCCACCAGTCGATCAGGGCGGTCAGCGGCAGGCGCGCGGAGCCGTGGCGGATCGCGGTGCTGCTGGGCAACCGGCAGGCGCTCAAGGAGGAGCACCAGCAGCAGTTGCAGCGGGTGGCGCGCAACGGGCTGGCGTGCGGCATCCAGCTGTTCATCGTCGACATCCCGATCACGGTGAACTCGCCGGTGGAGACCGTGCGGGTGGCGGCGGACCACACGGCGACCTGCACCATGACCGGCAAGCACGTGCGGGTGCTGCTGGACCCGCCGCTGCCGCGCCACGCGGTGCCGAGGGCGTGCGCGGCGATCGCGGAGAAGCGCGAGGAGCGGCGCAGCCGGTTCGGCACGTTCGCGGACCTGCTGCCCGAGGAGCCGTGGCAGGAGCGGTCGGCGGCGGGCGTGGTGGCCCCGCTGGGGTTCTTCGACGGCGACCCGGTGCCGGTGGCGCTGGGCGACACCTCGCCGCACGCGCTGATCGGCGGGCCGAGCGGGTCGGGCAAGACGAACCTGCTGTACGCGATGCTGGGCAGCCTCGCGGCCCGGTACTCGCCGGACGAGCTGGAGCTGTACCTGCTGGACTTCAAGGAGGGCGTGTCGTTCGCGCAGTTCGCGCCGGGCCGCAAGGACCCGAGCTGGCTGCCGCACGCCCGGCTGGTCGGGGTGAACGTGAACACCGACCGCGAGTTCGGGGTGGCGCTGCTGCGGTTCCTGGCCGACGAGATGCGGCGGCGCGCGGACGCGGCGAAGCGGCACGAGGTCACGAAGCTGGAGCAGCTGCGTGAGGAGGACCCCGAGGGGCGGTGGCCCAGGGTCGTCGCGGTGATCGACGAGTTCCAGTACCTGTTCGGGGAGCGCGACCAGGTGACCGCGCAGGCCACGCAGCTGCTGGAGGACGTGGCGCGGCGCGGGCGGTCGCAGGGCATCCACCTGGTGCTGTCGAGCCAGGACGTGGCGGGCATCGAGGGGTTCTGGGGCAAGTCGGCGATCTTCGAGCAGTTCACCGTGCGGATCGCGCTGCCGAAGGCGCGGCGGGTGCTGGCGGAGCCGCAGAACGACGCGGCGGTGGAGCTGCCCCGCTGGCACGCGGTGGTGAACCACGAGTCGGGGGTGCGGCCGGGCAACCGGGTGGCTCGGGTGCCGGACGCGACGAGGCGGGGCACGTTCGACGCGCTGCAGGCCGAGCTGCACCGGATCAGGCCGGAGGAGCTGCCCGAGCCGATCCTGTTCGACGGCAGCCGGGTGCCGGTGCTGGGCGGGCTGGCGGACTTCCAGGCGCTGCGGCCGGGCGAGGCGAGCCCGACGGTGCTGCTGGGGCAGGTGATCGACGTGGCCGGGAGCGCGGCGAAGGTGCGGTTCGCGCGGACGCCGGGGCGGAACACGGCGGTGATCGGGTCGATGGCGGAGGACGCGGCCGGGGTGCTGGCGGGCGCGGCGCTGTCGCTGGCGCGGCAGCACTTCCCCGATCAGGCGCGGTTCACGGTGGCGTGCCTGGTGGACGACGCGAGGCCGCACGCGGACCGGCTCAGCAAGGCGCTCAAGGACGAGGGGTTCATCGTCGACGAGGTGCCGCTGAAGGACTTCCGCGAGGTGCCCGAGGAGGAGCGCCGGGGGTTCCGCGAGGTCGTGGACGAGCACGCGAGGCGGTTGCGGGAGATCAACGCGGGGACGTTCGAGGGTCCGGTGGTCCCGGAGTACCTGGTCGTCTACGGGGTCGACGCGGCGCAGAGCCTGCTGGAGGTCAAGGACGAGAAGACCCGCGCGACCGGCGTGGACAGCTTCCGGCTGCTGCTCAAGCACGGGCCGGAGAACCGGACGCACCTGCTCGGCTGGTGGCGCGGGGCGCAGCGGCTGAAGAACAGCCTGCCGCCCGGCGTGTACGACGACATCGGCTCGTGGATCGCGTTCGACGTGCAGGGCAAGGAGCTGCTCTCGTTCGGTCCCGAGCAGGTGATGTCCTGGTCGCCGAGGCCCCGCAGGGGGTTGTTCTTCGACCGGTTCGAGCACTCGCGCCCGCAGGTGGTCATCCCGTTCGATACGGGGGAGGAATCATGATCGGCGGTCCGGTGGCGATGACGGCGTTCTCGGCGGAGGGGCGGGTTCCGGGGCAGGGGCCCGGACCGGGCTCGGACGCGGGTCAGGGTGCGGCACGGGGGGCGGCTCACGGCCGCGGTCCGGGGGCCGTGCCGGTGCCCGGCGTCAACTCGGGGTTCGGCGGCGCGCTGTCGGCGGCCGAGCGGTACAAGGAGGTCGTCGAGCTCGCCGGTGACGCGGTGGAGCGGATGCGGCAGGTCGACCGGGAGCGGGTCGCGCAGCTGATCGAGGCGCTCGCCGAGTCGCAGATCCGGATGGCCGCCGCCATCGACCGGGAGAAGGTCGCGCAGCTCGGCGTGGACGAGCTGTGGCAGCAGGCCGTGGAGGCGCTGTGGGAGGAGCGGTCGATCCAGAGCATCGGCCAGCGGCCCCGGCCCGACGAGACCGTGCCGCCCAGGGACCAGCTGGAGTACGACAACGAGGTGGAGCTGGCCTACCTGGGGCTGGTGGAGTCGCTGGCCAAGCGGTCGCTGTTCCGGGGCGGCAAGTCCTAGCGGGGCGGCCCCGCGACGCGGTCCGCCGCCGTCGTGGGGCGTCCGCACCTCCCGGCGACCCGAGCCGCACCCGGCGCGGGCGATGATGCCCCCATGCGTCTGCACCACCCCTCCGAGCTGTCCGCGCGCGGCGCGCTGATCCGCTGGTCCGCCCAGGTCCTCGCCCCCGGTCGCGGTGGCGCGGCCTGGGTGCGCGGTGACGCCGTCGCCGTGCTCGCCCCCGCGCTCAACCGGCACGACCGGCTGGTCCTGGACGGCTCCCCCGACGACGTCCGCGCCCTCCTGGACGAGCACCACGCACCCGGACTGTCGCCGCTGGTCACCAGCGAGCTGGCGGCCGGGCTGGGGGTGCCGGTGCGGGCCGCGTTCGGCTGGATGGAGCGCGCCGACCCCGACGACCTGCCGGAGCGGGCCCCGGAGTGCGCCTGGCTGCCCGAGTCGGACTGGCCCGAGGTGACCGCCCTGCTGGCCGCCGCGAGCCCGCGCAGTTACGTGTGGCCAGGTGAGCCGGGGGCGACGCGGTGGGCCGGGATCAGGGTCGGCGGGGTGCTCGCCGCGGTGGCGGCCGACGCGTGGTCCACCGACGGGGTGGGGTTCGTCGGCGGGGTCGCCACGCACCCCGGTTTCCGCCGCAGGGGGCTGTCGTCGGTGCTGTGCGCGTTCGTCACCGCCGAGCTGCTGGAGCGGCACGGCGAGTGCGCGCTCATGGTCGACCGGGACAACCCGACCGCGATCGGCGTGTACGCCCGGCTCGGGTACGCCTACCGGGAGCTGTCCGTGCTGGACCCGGCCGCGGCGGGGTCCGGGGAGCCGAAGGCGGGCGGGGCGGCGGGGAAGAGCGCGGCGTGACGGCGCGTTGACCCGCGGTGAGGGGATGTCCGCAACCCACCGCAGGGAGAAGCGCATGACCACCGCGCACGAGATCCACCTGGCCGCCCGTCCGAAGGGCTTCCCGACCGAGTCGGACTTCGCGCTCGTCGAGGTCCCGGTCCCGGCGCCGGGCGACGGGGAGCTGCTGGTGCGCAACCTCGTGATGAGCGTCGACCCGTACATGCGCGGGCGGATGCGGGACGCGAAGTCGTACGTGCCGCCGTACGCCCTGAACGCGCCGCTGGACGGCGGGGCGGTCGGCGAGGTGGTCGAGTCGCGGTCGCCGGACTTCGCGCCGGGGGACGTCGTGCTGCACGGGTTGGGGTGGCGCGAGTTCGCGGCGGTGCCCGCCGAGGGGGCGCGGAAGGTCGACCCGGACGCGGCGCCGCTGGGCGCGCACCTGGGCGTGCTGGGGATGCCGGGGCTGACCGCGTGGGCGGGGCTGCTGGAGGTCGCCGGGATGCGCGAGGGCGAGACGGTGTTCGTGTCGGGCGCGGCGGGCGCGGTCGGGCAGGTCGCGGGGCAGGTCGCCCGGTTGCGCGGGGCGAAGCGGGTGGTGGGCAGCGCCGGGTCGCCGGAGAAGGTGCGGTACCTGGTGGACGAGCTGGGCTTCGACGCCGCGTTCGACTACCGGGACGGGGACGTCGCCGGGCAGCTCGCGGCGGCGGCCCCGGACGGGGTCGACGTGTTCTTCGACAACGTCGGCGGCGAGCACCTGGAGGCGGCGATCACGGCGTTCACCACGGGCGCGCGGGCGGCGCTGTGCGGGGCGATCTCGGCGTACAACGCCGAGGAGGCGCCCGCCGGGCCGAGGAACCTGGGGCTGCTGGTGGGCAAGCGCGCCACGCTGCGCGGGTTCATCGTCAGCGACCACGCCCACCTGCGCGAGGAGTTCACCCGCGAGGTGGGCGGCTGGATCGCGGAGGGGAAGCTGCGCTACCGGGAGACGGTGACCGAGGGCGGGCTGGCGAACGCGCCCGCGGCGTTCATCGGGATGCTGCGCGGGGAGAACACCGGGAAGGCGCTGGTCAGGTTCTGACCAGCTCGCCGTCTTCGGCGACGACGCGCCCCGCGTGCACGACGAGCGCGCGCGGGGCGCGGTCCATGACGGCGGCGGTGACCGTGTCGCCGGGCACGACCACGACGGACGCGGGCGAGCCCTCGGTGAGCCCGAGCTTGGCGCCCAGGACGGCCGCGCCGCCCCTGGTGGCGATGTCCACGCACATCTCGACCTGGTCGTCCCGGCGGAACCCGCCCCGGTAGGCGAGCTGCCAGGCGCGGCCGAGCATGTCGCCGTCGCCGTAGGGGGACCAGTGGTCGCGGATGCCGTCCTGGCCCAGGCCCAGGCGCACGCCCGCGCGGCGCAGGCGGTGCAGCGGCAGGGGGTCGCGGGCGCCGGGGGCGACGGTGGTGACGGCGACGTCGTGCTCGGCGAGGAGGTCGACGAGCAGGCCCTGGCGGTGGTCGTCGACGGTGGACAGGGCGAACGCGTGGCTGATGGTGACCTCGCCGCGCATCCCGAGGGCGGCGACGCGCTCGCAGACCAGCTCGATCTGGAACGCGCCGAGGGTGCCGTCGTCGTGCAGGTGCAGGTCGACGCCGCACTGGTGCTTCTCGGCGAGGCCGAAGACGATGTCGAGGTGCTTGACGGGGTCGCGGTCGGCGGAGGCCGGGTCGAGCCCGCCGACCAGGTCGGCTCCGGCCCGCAGCGCGGCGTCGAGCAGGTCGGCGGTGCCCTTCTCGCGCAGGACGCCGCACTGGGGGAACGCGACGACCTGCACGAGCGCCCGGTCGCGGTGGGCCTCGCGGGCGGCGAGGACGCCTTCGAGGCGTTCGAGGCCGGAGTCGACGTCGACCTGGGCGTGGCTGCGCACGTGGGTGGCGCCGGAGGCGATGGTGCGGCCGAGGGTGCGGGTGGCGCGGTCGGCGACGGGCTCGTCGGCGCGCCAGTGGCGGCGGTCGTTGTCGACGAGGGCGGTGAGGCCGGGCCCTGCGGAGTGCGGGCGGAAGGGGAGGCCGAGGCGGGTGGAGTCGAGGTGCGCGTGGGCGTCGGTGAAGGCGGGGAGGAGGACGCCGTTGCGGCCGTCGACGGTGGTGGCGCCGGGCGGGGCGGGGAGGTGCGGGCCGAAGGCGGTGAGGGTGCCGTTCGAGCAGAGGACGTCGACGGTCGGCGCACCGGGGTCGGCGGGCCACGGGCGGACTGAGCGGATCAGCAGGTCTCCGGGCACGGGGTGACGATAGTCCTTGGGGTGGGGAGTGGGGGTTAGTGGTGGG
>NZ_JBQGCX010000884.1:0-2533 GCF_052038725.1 Actinosynnema sp. | reverse complement strand
GTTGCTACGGCGATGATGCACGCCCAGCTGGTGCCGCTGTGCGCGCAGCACGGGGTGGACCCGTCCGCGCTGACCATGGTCGCCTACGGCGGCGCGGGGCCGGTGCAGGCTGCGCTGCTGGCGCGGGCGCTCAACGTCGCGGAGGTGGTCGTCCCGGCCTCGCCCGGCACGCTGTGCGCGTACGGCGCGCTGGCCACCGACATGCGGGTGGACCTGGTCGCGCCGATCGGCGGCGCCACCGACGACGCCGAGCTGCGGAAGGCCTGGGACGGCTTGGAGACCCGCGCGCTGGCCTGGTACGGCGAGCAGGACCACGGGTTGCACCCGGACGTGCGCGTCACGCGCTGGGCGGACGTGCAGCTGGTGGGCCAGTCGTTCACGCTCCCCGTGTCGCTGCCCGAGGACGCGGAACCGGGTGTTCCCGCACTGCGCCAGGGGTTCGCCGAGGCTTACCGGCGCGCTTACGCGGTGGACCCCGGTCCCGGCGAGCTGGACGTGCGCAGCGTGCGCGTGGTGCTGGCCGCCACCGCCGAGCTGCCGCGCGCCCCGTGGCGGGCGAGCGGCGACGCGGAGTCGTTGCCGCACACCGTGATCGAGGACGGCGTGGCCGTGCCCGCGCTGGTGCACCGCAGGAGCTCGCTGGCCACCGGGGCCGAACTCGTCGGCCCAGCGGTGGTGTCCGCGCCGGACACGACGATCTTCGTGCCGTCCGGGTGCCGCGCCGTCGTCGACGGGCTGGGCAACCTGCGGATCGCCGTCACCCCCGCCGAGAGGAAGGCCGCCCGTGCGTAGCTCGCCCGTCGTGCTGGAGATCCTGGCGCACCGCTTCTCGGCGATCGTGGAGGAGATGGCGGAGAACATCCGCCGCACCAGCTTCAGCGTCTTCGTCAAGCAGACCGCGGACTTCGGCACCTGCCTGGTCACCCCGGACGGCGAGGTGTTCGCCGCGCCCCGGCGCATCTCCGGCAACCTGATGATCGGCATCCCGGCGCGCGCCGCGCTGGAGTCCCTTGCCCCGTACCAACCCGGCGACGTCGGGCTGAGCAACGACCCCGACCGCACCGGCGGGCTCGTCACGCACCTGCCCGACCTGTGGACGTGGGCCCCGCTGCACGTGGACGGCGAGGTCGTCGCGTACGCGGTGAGCTTCGTGCACTCCTCTGACATCGGCGGCACGGTCCCCGGCTCGATCGACTGGGGCCACACCGATCTGCACCAGGAGGGGCTGCTGATCCCGCCGGTGCGGCTGGTGGAGGGCGGGCGGCGCAACCAGGCCGTGTTCGACCTCGTGGCGCGCAACACCCGCGTGCCCGAGCAGAACCTGGGCGACCTGGACGCGCAGGTCGCCGGACTTCGGACGGCGCAGCGGCGGCTGGACGAGGTCGCGGGCTCGTTCGGCGTGGCGGCGGTGCGGGACGCGATCGCGGACCTGCTCGACACCGCCGAGCAGCGCGCCGGGGACATGATCGAGGAGTTGGCGGACGGGACCTACGCGTTCACCGACTACGTCGAGGGCGTGGAGGGCGAGCGCGGCACGGTGGTGCCGCCGACCCGGCTGAACCTGGAGCTGACCGTGTCCGGGCGCGGGGCGCACCTGTCGTTCGAGGGCACCTCGCCGCAGGTGCTGGAGGCGGTGAACCTGCACACCGGCGGCGAACCCGGCCACTACATGCTCGCCTTCGCGCTGGTGAACTGGTTCTACTCGCGCGACAAGGGCGTGCCGTACAACTCGGGGCTGGTGCGGCCGTTGACCGCCGCGCTGCCGCCGGGGTCGGTGGTGAACCCGTGGCCCGGCGCGCCGTGCGGGGTCAGGGCGGCGGTGTTCTTCCGGATCATGGACTGCGTCGTGGGCTGCCTGGCGCAGGCCAGGCCCGAGGCGGCGTCGGCGACCGGGGCGGGCGGGGTCGCGATCGCGGCGATCTCGCACGTGGACGAGGCGACCGGCAGGCGGCGGGTGTCCGTGGGGCAGCCGCTCACCGGCGGGTCCGGCGGGCGGCCGGGGCAGGCGGGGTTGCACGGCACCAGCTACATGGGCGGGTGGCTGCGGAACGTGCCGAACGAGGTGCTGGAGGCGGACGTCCCGGTGCTGGTGGAGGAGTACCGGTACCGGCGGGCTTCCGGTGGCGCGGGCGAGTTCCCCGGCGGGGACGGGCTCGTGGTGCAGATGCGGTCGCTGCGCGACGACGTGACGTTCGCGGTGCGCGGGCTGGAGCGGTTGGTGCACCAGCCCTGGGGCGTGGGCGGCGGTCAGCCGGGCGCGCGGGGGCGGGCGGTGCTCAACCCCGGCGCCGAGGACGAGCGGGACCTGGGGCGGGTCGGGACGATCACGTTGCGGCGCGGGGACGTGCTGCGCGTCGAGACGCCCGGCGGTGGCGGGCTCGGGGCGGCGGACGCCGATCCGGGCGAGAGCGGGAGCACTGCCCTGCGAGCGCTCGGGGCGGAGTTCGCGTTCGGCGAGGCCCGCGAGGCGTACGAGGCCCGCTGGCCGCAGGAGTCGCAGCGGCGGCTGGTGGACGTGGTGCTCGGGCGGGTC
>NZ_JBQGCX010000883.1:0-1525 GCF_052038725.1 Actinosynnema sp. | reverse complement strand
TCTCACCGTCTCACCGCCTGCGGGTCGAAGCGTCCGAGATGGACGGTGGGTCGTAGCCGAAGTCGCCCTGCGGCAACGAGAACCCCGGCGGCACGATCCGGTCGATCTCGTCCAGCACGTCGTCGGACAGCACCACGTCCGCCGCGCCCAGCGACTTCTCCAGGTGCTCCAGCGTCCTCGGCCCGATGATCGCCGAGGTGACCGCCGGGTGCCGGATCACGAACGCCAGCGCCAGGTGCGCCAGCGTGATCCCGGCCCCGTCCGCCAGCGCGGTGAGCGCGTCGAGCGCGTCCATCCGCTCCGCGTGCCTGGGCTCGGTGGTGGAGAACCACTCCGGGCGCCCGCCCATGCGCGGCGTCTCGGCCCGCTCCACGCCCCTGCGGTACCCGCCGCCCAGCCAGCCGCCCGCCAGCGGGCTCCACGGCAGCACGGCCATCCCGTACCGCCGGGCGACCGGCAGCACCTCCCGCTCCACGCCCCTGGCCAGGATCGAGTACGGCGGCTGCTCGGCCACCGGCCGCGCCAGCCCGCGCCGCTCCGCGATCCACTGCCCCTCGACCACCTCCGACGCCGGGAACGTGGACGTGCCGATGTAGCGGATCTTCCCGGCGCGCACCAGGTCGGTCAGCGCGGACAGGGTCTCCTCGAAGTCGGTGTCCGGGTCGGGCCGGTGCACCTGGTAGAGGTCGATCCCGTCGGTGCCGAGCCTGCGCAGGCTGTCCTCCACCGCCCGCGCGACCCAGCGCCGCGAGTTGCCCCGCTGGTTCGGGTCCTCGCCCATGGCGCCGTGGAACTTCGTGGCCAGGAAGACGGAGTCCCGCCGCCCCGCCAGCGCCGCGCCCACGACCTGCTCGCTCTGCCCCGCCTGGTACACGTCGGCGGTGTCGATGGTGTTCACGCCCGCGTCCAGCGCCCGGTGGATCACCCGGACGCCGTCCTCGCGGTTGGCGTCGCCGAACTGCATCGCGCCCAGCGTCAGCGGGCTGACCCGCACGCCGGTTCGTCCGAACGGACGGTACTCCACGGCATCCCCCACATCGGTTCCTCGATCGACCTCGCACAAGGCGGCGCGCCGGGCCCGGTATTCCCGCCTGCGGGCGCGCGGAGCTTCGGGGAAGCGCGACCGGATCGCAACCGGCGAGGACTAGCCGGGGGAGGTTCGGGGAAAGACCATGGGACAGGAGCGCTCATCGCCGAGCGAGGGGAGGGGCTGTGACAGCTCTGCCGGAGATCCCGCCACCCGCGTCCGAGGACCGGGCCGCGCCCGCGCTGGCCGCCGTCCCCGACGCCGTTCCCAGCACCGCGCCCGAAGCCCCCGAAGCCCTCCCCGAACCCGAGGCGCCCCACGCGCCCGGCCTGCTCTGGTACCTCACCGAGCCGACCCGCGCCGTCGTCGACCTCGGCCAGTACGCCGCCGCGCGGCAGCTGCTGCGCGCCGCACCGAGCGGCGACGGGCACACCGTGATCGTGCTGCCGGGGCTGGGCGGCGCGGACGGGTCCACGGCGGTGCTGCGCAGGTTCCTGT
>NZ_JBQGCX010000882.1:0-4047 GCF_052038725.1 Actinosynnema sp. | reverse complement strand
TCCGCGCTGCCGCGGGCTGAAGGACTCGTCGGAGGAGACATTAGCGGCCACTCCAAGTGGGCGACAACCAAGCACAAGTAGGCCGCAATCGACGCCAAGCGCGGCAAGCTCTTCGCGCGGTTGATCAAGAACATCGAGGTGGCGGCCCGCACCGGCGGCGGCGACCCCGACGGCAACCCCACGCTGTACGACGCCATCCAGAAGGCCCGCAAGAACTCGGTCCCGCTGGACAACATCGAGCGCGCCCGCAAGCGCGGCGGTGGTGAGGAAGCCGGTGGCGCCGACTGGCAGACCATCATGTACGAGGGCTACGGCCCGAACGGCGTCGCGGTCCTGGTCGAGTGCCTGACCGACAACCGCAACCGCGCGGCCAGCGAGGTCCGCACCGCGATGACCCGCAACGGCGGCCAGATGGCCGACCCCGGCTCGGTGTCCTACATGTTCGCCCGCAAGGGCGTCGTGATCGTGCCCAAGAACGACGGGCTCACCGAGGACGACCTGCTCATGGCGGTGCTGGACGCGGGCGCCGAGGAGGTCAACGACCTCGGTGACAACTTCGAGGTCGTCTCCGAGGCGGGCGACCTGATCCCGGTCCGCAAGGCGCTGCAGGACGCCGGTCACGACTACGAGTCGGCCGACGCGAACTTCCTGCCGTCCGTGTCGGTCCCGCTGGACGCCGAGGGCGCGCGCAAGATCTTCAAGCTGATCGACGCGCTGGAGGACTGCGACGACGTGCAGAACGTCTTCGCGAACTTCGACGTCTCCGACGAGGTCATGGCCGAGGTCGACGCCTAGTCCGACCCCGGCGCACGGGGTCCGGCCGAGTCCGGGCCCCGTGCGCGCCCGTCCCGCGTGCACAATGGCGACGTGTCGACACCCGCGCTGAACCCAGGGGAAGAGACCCTCCGCCGCTGGCTGCTGGAGCAGGCCGAGGTGCACGGCCACGCCATCATCAACGTCCCGCAGGACGACGAGGGCGCCATGTACTCGTTCTCGGTCGGGGCGTGGCGCAGGTTCGGCGTCGCCGAGGCGGTGGTGGTCGGCCTCGACCACGAGTACGCCGAGGTCCTGATCAGGACCTACGTGGACCGCGCCAGCCGGGGCGAGCGGTTCCTGCCCGGCAAGCTGTACTTCGACTTCCTCGAGAACGCCCCGGTGACCTTCGAGCGGGTGTTCCGCGGCTTCTACCCGGAGTTCCTGGGCAGCGCGTTCCTCCTCTACGGCTCGGGCGACTTCGCCGCGGTGCAGATCCTGGTGCCCTCGGGCGACGGGAAGTGGCCGTGGCAGCGCGACGCGCCCCCCGGCTTCGCGGACTGGCAGCTGCTGCTCACCGAGAGCGGCAGGCCGGAGAGCTGGGCGCCGGGGGTCAGCGGGCCCTGACGTTGTCCGGCCGTCGTCATCCCGGCGCGCGCCGACCGCGCACAACGGCCGCGCGCTACCAAGGACGTGGGCGCGGGAGCCCCCCCCGCGCCGCAGCGGACCGAGGGGGAGCGCTCGGACCTCAGCTCCCCCTCGGCGCGCGGATCAGGGTCTGCGCCCGAGCAGCGCGACGAGCCTGGTCTGCGCGTCGGCGTCCGCCCCGACCGGCACCGGGTCGGCGAACAGCCCGCTCCCGCTCCACGCGTCCGCCTCGCGCTCGGCGAACGCCAGCACCGCCTAGGCGAGCCCCGCGTCCACCCGCCGGTCCGCGCCGACCGCGGTGGCCAGGTCCCAGGCGTGCACGGTCAGGTCGAGCGTCATCTGCCACCCGTACTCGTCCGCGCCCGCCTCGCCGGAGCTGAGCCGCACCCGCTTGGCCAGCGCGTCCGGCTCGATCCAGGCCTCCCGCGCGGCGGACGCCGCCAGCACCCACGAGTGCCGGGGGTCGGCGCCGAGCCGGTCGCCGTCGAACCGGTCGCCGACCTGCTCGACCGTGCACCCTGCCAGCAGCTCCGGCGCCCACAGCTGCTCCCGCACGAGGTGGTCCACCAGGTCGCGCACCGTCCAGTCCGCGCAGGGCGTGCCCAGCCGATCAGCGGATCATCCCCGCTCGGCGTCCTCCACCAGCCGGGTGATCCGCTCGGTGAGCCGCCCGCGCAGCTCCGGCGACAGCTCGCCGTAGCCGAGCGCCTGGTACATCCACAGCCCGTCGGCGGCCAGCCGCGCGACCAGCCTGGTGAGCGCCGCGTCGTCGTGCTCGGCGTTCTCGGCTGGCTCGCTCCACCTCGCCAGCACGTCCGCCCACGGCCAGGTCGTCTCCTCGTGCGGCACCGACTCCAGCATCAGCTGCAGGTCCGCCCGCGTCGCGCTCTCCAGCGACACCCGCGCGTACGCCGCCAGCCGCTCGGTCGCCGTGGTGTCGGCGGCCTTCTTGCCCGCCTCCGCCTCCAGTTGCGCCTCCCACTGCTCGGCCAGCCACTGGTGCAGCGCCACGAGCAGCGCCTCGCGCGCCGGGAAGTGGTACATCAGGCCGCCCTTGGTCAGCCCGGCCTCCACCGCGACCGACTCCAGCGTCAACCGGGTCAGCCCCTCCCGCTGGACGAGCGCGAAGGCCGCCTCCAGGATCTTCGTGCGGTTGCTCTGTCGCATTCGGGTGCTCCTCGCGGTGGTTCAGTGCCCGCTGATCGTCCCAGCCCGACCCCGGTCGCCCCGGAGCAGGACCGCCGCGGCCACCGCGCCCGCCACCAGCACCCCGGCCGCGACGAGCAGCACCCAGGTGAACCCGGTGTCGAACGCCGCGAACGCCGGTTCCAGCACCGACCGGTCACCGTTCGCGCTGGTCACGGCCCCGGCCAGGCTCTCCCGCGCGGCCTGCGGCGCGTCACCGGGCAGGTCGACGACGGCGCTGTACACGCCGGTGAGCAGGCTGCCCAGCAGCGCCACGGCGGTGAGGCTGCCGAACTCGTAGGACACCTCCTCGACCGACGAGGCCATCCCGGCCCGGTGCGCGGGCGCGCTGCCGATGATCGCCGACGACGCCACGCCCATCACCCCGCCCATGCCCAGGCCCGCGACCACCAGTCCCGCGATCAGCCAGCCGAGCCCGGCGGGCAGCGCCAGCGCCGTCCACACCACGCCGACCGCCGTCACGGCAAGACCGCCCACGATCAGCACGCGCAAGCCCACGACGTGCAGGAACGCTCCGCCGAGGAGGCCGGTGACCAGCGAACCGGCGGCGGCGGTGGCGACCACCAGCCCGGCTTCGAGCGGGCTGAACCCGGCGACGAGCTGGAACCGCTGCGTCGTCACCAGCTGCACGCCCGCCATCGCGAACATCGCCACGCCCGCGCTCAGCGCGCCCGCCAGGAACACCGGGTTCCGGAACAGCGCGAAGTCCAGCAGCGGGTGCGCGAGCGAGCGCTGGCGGCGGGCGAACGCCCAGAACCCCGCGGCCGACGCGGGCAGCGCCACGGCCAGCACCGGCAGCGAGACGGTGGCCGCCGCCAGCTCCTTGACCACCAGCACCAGGCCGACCAGACCGACCATGACCTGCGACGACGACAGCGCGTCCCACTGCTTCGAGCGGTCGGCGACGCCCTTCGGGGCCACCAGCGCGGTCGCGACGAGCGCCACGAGCAGCCCCGGCACGTTGACCAGGAACACCGAGCCCCACCAGAAGTGCCGCAGCAGCAGGCCGCCCAGCACCGGGCCGAGCGCCGCGCCGACCTCGGCGACGCTGCCCCACACGGCGATCGCGAGGTTGCGCTCGCGCTCGTCGGTGAAGGACAGGCGGATCAGGGCGAGCGTCGCGGGCATCATCGTCGCGGCGCCCACGGCCAGCACGGCGCGGGCCGCGATCAGGACCTCGGGGGAGGTGGCGAAGGCGGCCACGACCGAGGCGGCGCCGAACAGCACGAGGCCGACCAGGAACATCAGGCGGTGGCCGACGCGGTCGCCGAGGGTGCCCGCGCCGAGCAGCAGACCGGCCATGACCAGCGGGTACGCGTTGATGATCCACAGGCTCTGGGTGGCGCCGGCCCCCAGGTCCTCGGTCAGGGTGGGCAGGGCGGTGTAGAGCACCGAGTTGTCCAAGGTGATCATCAGCAGGCCCAGCGCGACCGTGACCAG
>NZ_JBQGCX010000881.1:0-11215 GCF_052038725.1 Actinosynnema sp. | reverse complement strand
GCTGTGAGTGAGCTGAGCGTCAGGACGTCCGATCCCGAGCGAGGTCGGGGCGCCAAGGTCGTCTGCGGGTTCCTGGTGGTGCTGACGGCACTCGTGCTGGCGGGTTGTGAGGGGAGCACCCCCTCCGGCGGCCAGGTGTCCACGAGCTCCTCGTCGACCAGCACGACCACGAGCGCGACCACCACGACCAGCAGCCCAGCGCCGACCACCACGACAACCACCACCACGACGACCACGACGCCGCCACCGGCGCCCGCTCCTCAGCCGAACCCCCAGCCGCAGCCGAAGCCGCAGCCCAACCCGCAGCCCGCGCCCGAGCCGCAGCCCGAGTCCGTCTACTACAAGAACTGCGCCGAGGCGCGTGCCGCGGGCGCGGCGCCCCTGCACGCGGGCGAGCCGGGCTACCGCACCGGTCTCGACCGGGACGGGGACGGCGTGGCCTGCGAGTGACCACCGGGGCGGGCTCCGGCGTCCGGGGGTCGTCGGAGCCCGCCTCGGACCCGCCCGCCGACTGGACCTGGCCGCCGCACCCGCGTACAACCGGTCCCGTGCTGGTGGATCAGGTCGAGGTCGAGTACACCCCCACGACGGTCGTCGACGCGGCCCGCGCCGCCGCGGAGGCCGGGATCGACGGGTTCTGGGTCGCCGAGACCCGGCACGACCCGTTCGTGGCGCTGGGCAGGGTCGCCGACCGGGTCGAGCGGGTCGGCCTGGGCACGGCCATCGCGGTCGCCTTCGCCCGCAACCCGATGAGCACCGCTGTCCAGGCCAACGACCTGCAACTGCTGTCGCGGGGCCGGTTCCGGCTGGGCCTGGGCTCGCAGGTGGAGCCGCACATCACCAAGCGGTTCGGGATGCCCTGGTCGAAGCCCGCCGCGCGGATGCGCGAGTACGTGCTGGCGATGCGCGCCATCTGGGAGTCGTGGGCCACCGGGGAGCGCCCCCGGTTCCGGGGCGAGTTCTACACGCACACGCTGATGACGCCGTTCTTCGACCCCGGTCCCAACCCGTTCGGCCCGCCCGAGGTGTGGCTGGCCGGGGTCGGGGAGCGGATGACCGAGGTCGCGGGCGAGGTGGCCGACGGGTTCCTGTGCCACGCGTTCACCACCGAGCGGTACCTGCGCGAGGTGACGCTGCCCGCGCTGGAGCGGGGGCTGGCGCGGTCCGGGCGGACGCTGGAGGGGTTCGGCGTGAGCGGGCCGTCGATGGTGGTCACCGACGACGCGTCGGCCGCCGCCGTCCGCCGCCAGATCGCGTTCTACGGCTCGACGCCCGCCTACCGCCCGGTGCTGGACCTGCACGGCTGGGGCGAGCTGCACGAGGAGCTGCACCGGCTGTCCCGCCGCGGCCTGTGGGCCGAGATGGACGCGGCCGTGCCGGACGAGGTGCTGGGCGCGTTCGCCGTCACCGGGACCCCGGCGGAGGCCGCCGCCGAGGTCGCGGCGCGGTACGGGGACGTGGTCACCCGGATCGCGGCCCCGGTGCTGCGCGCGGACCTCAGGTCCGGCTGAGGCTGGGCACCCGGTGGGGGAACAGCGCGGACTCGGGCACGCGGGCCGCGTCGACCCTGCGGTTCCAGCGCCGCCTGCCGATCCGCTGGGCGACGAACACCAGCGGCAGGGCAAGCAGCGTCACCACGACCATCGCGAGCATCCGTCATCACCTCCAGGGCGGCACGGACACTGTCGCCCAGCATCGGCGGAATCGGCATGAAGGTCACCCGATCGGAGCATCAAGCACGGTGCTCCCGGCCGGGCGAGTTCTCTTGGGGACAATATGCACCCTAAGAACGCTCCCAGGCTCGCACTCGGTCCCCAATGCGCCCGAAGAGTGCAGTGGATCACGCCCAACGGGTGAACCGACTTGGTTAGGTTAGGCTCACTTCAGATAGGCGAGGGGCGCTGGGGGGCGAGGCTCCGCCCGTTCCGGGTTCGGGGGTTCCCGTGCGGGCGGAGCCCCGGAAGCGGGCGCCGAACGTCACCCGGACCGCCGCCCTGCGTGGCGACACGTGCCGATCTTGCGAACACCGAGTCACCGGTACGCCCGCAAGGACCAGAGCCATACGACCTTTGGGTGAAATAACTCTTAGGTTAGGCTCACCTCATGTCACAAGGCGACGCTCTGCTCACCGGTGAGGCGCTGGTCCTCGCGCACCACGACCGCGCCGTGGTGGAGGGCGTGTCCCTGGAGCTGCGCGCGGGCGAGGTCACCGCGCTGGTCGGCCCCAACGGTTCGGGCAAGTCCACCGTGCTGCGCTCCCTCGCGCGCCTGCACAAGCCCCGCGAGGGCGGCGTGCGGCTCGGCGAGCGGCAGGTGTGGGGGCGGGCGGCGCTCAGCGGCAAGGAGTTCGCCCGCAACGTCACCCTGCTCACCCAGCACCGCCCCACCCCGTCCGGCGTGTCCGTGCGCGACGTCGTCTCCTACGGCCGCCACCCGCACCGCGCGGGCTGGCGCGGGGTGGACGCGGGCGGGGCCGCCGCCGTCGACCGGGCCATGGAGCTGACCGGCGTCACGCCCATGGCGGGCCGGGGCGTCGACGAGCTGTCCGGCGGCGAGCTGCAGCGCGTCTGGCTGGCGTCCTGCCTGGCGCAGGAGACCTCGGTGCTGCTGCTCGACGAGCCCACCAACCACCTGGACCTGCGCTACCAGGTCGAGGTGCTGGACGTGGTCCGCGACCTGGCCGACGAGCACGGCGTGGCGGTCGGCGTCGTGCTGCACGACCTCGACCACGCGGGCGTGGTCGCGGACGAGGTGGTCCTGCTGTGCGACGGCCGCGTCGTCGCCTCCGGGGCGGTCCGCGAGGTGCTCACCCCGGACCACCTGACCAGCGCGTACGGCGTCGAGGTCCAGGTCGTCGACGCCCCGGTCACCGGAGCCCCGCACTGCCGCCCGCTGGGCAAGCGCACGCCCCGCACCGCGCAGCGGTGCGAGACCACCCCCCGCAGCACCCCGCCCGCTCGCAGCGGCTCATGAGGTTCCGGCTTTCGCCCGAACCACCCCTCCCCCACCGAGAAGAAGAGAAGAACGATGCGCCTGTTGACCCCCGCCCTGCTCGCGGCAGCCGTGCTGCTGTCCGCCTGCGGCACCACCGAGAGCACCTCCAGCGAGCCCGGCGCGTCCGGTGACGCCGGTGGCGCCATCACGCTGACCGACGCGCGCGGCAAGACCGTCGAGCTGAAGGCCCCCGCGAAGAAGGTCGTGTCCCTGGAGTGGGCCGAGACCGAGATGGTGCTGACGCTGGGGGTCACCCCGGTCGGCGCCGCCGACCCCGAGGGCTACGCGACCTGGAACTCCGCCGAGGCGCTGCCCGGTGACGTGAAGGACGTCGGCAAGCGCGGCGAGCCCAGCGTCGACGCGATCGTGGCGCTGGAGCCGGACCTGGTGCTGATGCCGCTGGCCCGTGACACCGCCGTGGCCGAGCAGCTGGAGAAGGCCGTCCCGGTCGTCATGACCAAGTCCAGCGACGCCACGAAGAACTTCGACCGGCTGCGCGAGGACTTCACCCTCATCGCCAAGGCCGTGGGCAAGGAGGCCGAGGCGAAGACCGCGCTGGCCGACATGGACGCCAAGCTCGCCGAGGGCAAGAAGGCCGTCGAGGCCAAGGGCGCGACCGGCACCCCGTTCGTCATGGCGGACGGCTGGATGCAGGGCAGCACGGTCAGCATCCGCCCGTTCGGCAAGGGCTCGCTGGTGTCCGACACCGCCGAGGCGGTCGGCCTGGTCAACGCGTGGACCGGCGAGGTCGACGCGGAGTGGGGTCTGGGCGCGACCGACGTCGAGGGCATGACCGCGATCACCGACCCGAAGACGATCATGGTCTACAGCGCCTCCGAGGAGGACGTGTTCACCACCGGCCTCAAGGACAACGCGGTGTGGCAGCGGCTGCCGTTCACGGCCTCCGGCAAGATCACCAAGCTGGAGAAGGGCACCTGGACGTTCGGCGGGCCCAAGTCGGTCGCCGTCATCGCGGACCAGTTCGTGAAGGCCGCAACGTCCTGATGCTGCGCACCGCCGCCGTGGTGGCGGGAGCAGTGGCGGCCATCGTCCTGCTCTCCGCCGTCCACCTGACCCAGGGCACGTCGTCCGTCGGCGCACTCGACCTGCTGTCCGCCGTGCTCGGCGACGGCAACGCGCAGGCCGCGGCCGTGCTGGAGGGCTCGCGGCTGCCCAGGCTGCTGACGGCGCTGCTCGTCGGCGTCGCGCTGGGCGTCGCGGGCGCCGGGATGCAGTCGATCGCCCGCAACCCGCTGGCCTCCCCGGACACCCTCGCGGTGAACTCGGGGGCGCACCTGGCCGTGGTGTCGTTCGCGGCGTTCGGGATCGGGCTGCCCGCCTACGCGGCGGGCGGCGCGGCGTTCGTCGGCGGCCTCGCGGCCACCGCGCTGGTGCTGGCGCTGTCCGGCGGCGCGTCGACGAGCCCGAGGCTGGTGCTGGTCGGCTCGGCGGTGGGCCTGACGCTGCACTCGGCGACGACGCTGGTGCTGCTGCTGTTCGAGCAGGAGACCACCGGCCTGTACGCGTGGGGCAGCGGGTCGCTGTCCGTCGGCGACCTGCGCACCACGTCCCAGATGGCCCCGGTCGTGCTGGTCGGCGTGGTCGGGCTGGTGCTGATGTCCCGGTCGCTGGACGTGCTGGCGCTGGGCGACGACAACGCGGCCGTCGTGGGCCTGAAGGTGCGGCGGACCAGGCTGGGCGCGGTGCTGCTGACCGTGGCGCTGACCGCCGCGGCGGTGACGGCGGCGGGCCCGGTCGGGTTCGTCGGGCTGAGCGCGCCGGTGATCACCCGGCTGCTCGCCGCGCGGGTCCCCGGACTGGCCGGGCACCGGGCGCTGCTGCCGGTGTCCGGGCTGGTGGGCGTGCTGGTGGTGCTCGGGGCGGACGTGCTGCTGCGGGCGCTGCTGGGCGCGTCCGAGGCGGTCCGGGTGCCGACGGGCGTGATGACGACGGTGCTCGGCGCGTCGGTGCTGGTGTGGCTGGCGCGCAGGCAGCGGTCCGGCGGGTCGCGCAGGCAGCCGCCGAGCGGCCGGGTCGGCGTGGTCGGGTCGCGGCGGCGGCTGGTGGCGGTGTCGGTGGTGCTGGCCGCGCTGGTCGTGGCCGCGCCGCTGGTCGGGCTGCTGATGGGCGACCGGGTGGTGCTGCTGGGCGACCTGGGCAACTGGGTGGCCGGGCGGACCGGACCGGCGCTGACGTTCGTGCTGGACCAGCGCCTGCCCAGGGTGCTGGCGGCGGTCGTGGCGGGCGCGGCGCTGGCCGTCGCCGGGTGCGGTGTGCAGTCGGTGAGCCGGAACCCGCTGGCCGAACCGGGCCTGCTGGGCATCACGGCGGGCGCGGGGCTCGGCGCGATCGGGCTGATCACGCTGGCGCCGGGCGCGGGCCCGTGGCAGATCGCGGGCGCGGCCGGGTTCGGCGCGCTGGTGGCGTTCGCGCTGGTCTACGGGCTGTCGTGGCGCGGCGGGCAGGACTCGGACCGGCTGGTGATCATCGGCATCGCGCTGTGGTCGGCGGGCATGTCGCTGATCACGCTGCTGGTGGCGACCACCGACCCGTGGAACACGGTGAAGGCGCTGACCTGGCTGTCCGGCTCGACCTACGGGCGGACGCTGGAGCAGGTGCTGCCGCCCGCGCTGGCGCTGGCCGCGATCGGGCCGCTGCTGTGGTTCGCGCACCGCGACCTGGACCTGCACTCGCTGGACGACGACACCCCGAGGGTGCTGGGCGTCCCGGTGGAGCGGTCCCGGCTGCTCCTGCTGCTGGGCTCGGGCGTGCTGGCCGCGAGCGCGGTCGCGGCGATCGGCGTGGTCGGGTTCGTCGGCCTGGTGGCCCCGCACCTGGCCAGGTCGCTGGTGGGCGGGCGCAACGCGCGCGTGCTGCCGGTGGCGGCGGGGCTGGGCGCGGTGCTGGTGAGCCTGGCCGACACGATCGGCCGGACGGTCATCTCACCGGCGCAGATCCCGGCCGGGCTGGTGATCTCGCTGGTCGGCACGCCGTACTTCGTGCTCGTGCTGTGGCGCTCCAGGGAGCGCAGGACCTGAGCCGAGGGGCTCCCCGCTCGCGGGGAGCCCCTTTTTCACGGCCCGTCTCCCGGAGCCCGCCTCACAGCCCGTGGGCGCGCAGCTCGCGCAGGGCCCCTTCCAGCACGTCCCGCTCCGCGACGGCGAAGTCCAGCGGGTCGACCACGTCGCCCCAGCGCTCTAGGGCGCTCGCCTGGACGGCGTCGAACCAGTCCGGCAGCGCCTTCGCCCCCGTCTCGTCGATCCGCCCGTGCGCCAGCGCGTCCGCGACGACCAGGTCGAGCTCCGCCCGCGCGGGCGCCAGGCCCGGCTTGCGCGGCGCGGTCCAGTCGTCGGCCAGCACCGGGCGCAGCAGCGCGGCCTCCCGGTTCCAGTGCAGCAGCAGCGCGAGGTCGGCGGTGGCCCCGTCCGGCAGCTCGGCGGGCCACAGGGCGCGCAGCGCGGCCCGCTGCCCCGACCACGGCGTCGACCCGGCCTTGGGCAGCAGCTCCGGGTAGAGCCTGCCGATCAGCGGCGCGAAGAACCCGTGCAGCCACAGCCTCGGGTGCGGCGGGCGCCAGTACAGGTCGCTCACGCACGCGTCGGCGAGGCCGCCCAGGATCGGCTCGACCAGCAGCGGCACCAGCGGCGGTTCGCCGAAGTAGCGCACGTCCCCGTCGAGCAGGCACACCACGTCGCCCCGGCTGGCCGCCACGCCCGCGAGGACCGCGGCGCCCCGGCCCGGCCGCGACTCGACCACCGAGGCCCCCGAGGTGAGGGCGACCTGGGCGGTGCGGTCGGCGCGCCCGACCACGACCACGACCTCGCCGGGCACCCCGAGCTCCTCCAGCCCGCGCAGCGCGTCCTCGACCACGACGCCGACGGTGGAGTCCTGGCCGTGCGCGGTGACGACGACGCTCACGCTGCGGGGCCTGCGGACCGTCCTGCGGCTCGGCGCGACGTCGGCTGCGGCACCGGTCGTGTCAGGTCGGGGCACGCGCCCTCCGCTCTCCCGCCGGGCCGTGAACCGGTCCGAACAAGCGAACAGGCCCGGTCCGGGGAACCCGGACCGGGCCTGCGCTTCTCGCTGAGCCGCCTATCGGAATCGAACCGATGACCTGTTCATTACGAGTGAACCGCTCTGGCCGACTGAGCTAAGGCGGCGAGACGCGACAACTATAACCGACGCCGCGAGCGTCACCGAACGGGGGGTCCCCTCGTTGCACCCGCCGAGGCGGCGCCGCCCCGGCGACGGCGCCCGAGCAGGCCCGGACCGAAGGAAAGGCGTAGGTGAAGTCGCTCCCCCCGAACCCCCGCTCACGACGGTGTCACCCGGTGGTGAATAGGCTGGCGGGCACGAACGCCGTGCACACGACCACACTGCTCTGGACCGGCATCACGCTGCTGCTGATCGGCGTGGTGGCGGTGCTGGCCGCACCCCCGCGCAGGCCGCCCGCCGCGTCGGACCGGCAGCACCGGGCGCCCCGCTCGCGCAGGCCCGCCCGCGTCAGCCCCGCTGCAGGGTCGTCAGCATCGCCTCCACGGCGATCCTCGGCTTCACGTTCCGCTCCAGCGCTCCCCGACACGCCAGCACTGCTTCAAGTCTGCGCAGCGTCGACTCACGGCTCCAGGCCGCCGCCGCCGTCCGGGCGTCCGCCGCGCGGTCCGGGTGGTTCAGCGCGGCCTCGGAGCCGGTCGCGGTGACCAGCACGTCCCGGTAGAACGCGGCCAGGTCCACCAGCGCCTGGTCGAGCGAGTCCCGCTGGGTCCGGGTGGCCCTGGACTTCTGCCGCTTCTCCAGGTCCTTGAGCGCGCCCTTGGCGCCCCTGGTGGCCGAGGCGGTGCCCTTGCCGGTGCCGCCCGCGCCCATGGCGGTCTCCAGCGCCTTGCGCTCCTGCTCGTCGCGGTCCTCGTTGGCGGACAGCGCGTCGCCCTCGGCGGCCTTCACCAGGTCGTCGGCGCAGGTGAACACGTCGGCGGGCCTGCGCAGCGCGAGCGGGATGGCCAGCACGGACTCGCGGCGCAGCCTGCTCTGCTCGTCGGTGGCGAGCCTGCGGGCCCTGACCACGTTGCCGCCGGTCACCGACGCGGACCAGGACGCCAGGTCGGGGGCGACGCCCTCCTCCTCCAGCGCGGCGGCCACGTCCGGGACCTTCGGGGAGCCCAACCGCACCACGCGGCAGCGGGAGCGGATGGTCACCGACACGTCGTACGGGTGCTCGGAGGGCGCGCAGAGCAGGAACACGGTGCGGTCCGGCGGCTCCTCCACGGCCTTGAGCAGCGCGTTCGACGCGCCCTCGGTGAGCCGGTCGGCGTCGGCGACGATCACCACCTGCCAGCGGCCCGAGGTGGGCCTGCGCGCGGACACCTGCACCAGCGCGCGCATCTCGTTCACCGAGATCGACAGGCCCTCGGGTGCGACCACGCGCACGTCGGCGTGGGTGCCCGCGAGCGCGGTGTGGCACCCGGCGCACACGCCGCAGCCCGGCCGGTCGTCGGCGGCGGTGCACTGCAGGGCCCCGGCGAACGCCCTGGCGGCCTCGGTGCGGCCCGATCCGGGCGGCCCGGTGAACAGCCAGGCGTGCGTCATGGCCCCCGGCGCGGGCGTCCCACCCGCGACGATCGCCGCAGCCGCCTCCGCCGCGGCGCTGAGCACGGTCACCGCGTCGGGCTGGCCGACGACCTCACTCCACACTCCCCTTGGCACGGGGCAACCGTACTCAGGGGGTCTCGGCGAGCGGAGCGGCAGCGCGGATCTCGCCGCCGACCAGGCGCGCCACGGCGGCCTTGACCCGCGCGGCCACCTCGTCCGGGGTGCCGTCGGCGTCGACCACGAGGTAGCGGTCGGGGTCGGCGGCGGCCATGCCGGTGAGCAGGCGCTGCACCTGCCAGTGGTGCTCGGCGTTGGTGATGGTGCGGCGGGCGCCCTCCAGCCCGGCGGGCGCGGCACCGGGCGGCTCCGCTCCGGGGGGCGCGCCGAGCGCCGAGGCGGGCAGCGTGGTGGGGGTGCGGTCGAGCAGCACGGTCAGGTCGGGGCGGAGCCTGCCGGTGGCCCAGTCGGACAGCCGCTCCAGCTCGGAGGTGTCGACGGAGCCGGAGGCGGAGAAGTGCGCTATCGGGCTGTCGGCGAACCGGTCCACGACGACGATCAGGCCGGCCTCCAGCGCGGGCCGTACGCGCCGCTCGACCACGTCGGCGCGCACGGCGGCGGCCACCAGCGCGTGCGCCCGCACCCCGGCGAGGTCGGCGGTGTTGAGCAGCTCGTGCACCCGGCGCTCGTCCAGGTCGGGCTCGCTGGCCAGCAGCACCTCGTGCCCGGCGGCGCGCAGCACCTCGGCCAGCTCGCGGGCCTGCACGGAGGTGTCCAGGCTGGCGTCGCCCTCCACGGTGATCAGCAGGCCGCGCTCCCGGCGGGGCCTGCCGCGCAGCGCGGCGAGCAGGTCGGACAGGATCGGGGTCTCGCGCCGGTCGTCCATGAGCCGGTAGGCGATCAGGCCGACGGCGGCGGCCAGGACGCCCGCGCCGAACAGCACCGGGCGGGTGCCGTCGATCTTGAGCGGGTGGTCGAGGACCGTGATGACCCTGGGCTGCAGGGTGGTGACCAGCAGCGGGCTGGCCACGGTGGACAGGCCGAGGATGACCTTCATCAGGGACTGGACCAGGGCGACCATCCGGCCGCGCACCTCGTCCTCGACCTTGGAGCCGATGATGGTCAGGCCGGTCAGGAACGCGATGCCCGCGCAGCCGCCGACCAGGGCGACCGCGACCAGGGCGAACCACAGGTGCGGGGCCAGCGACACCACGCCCAGGCTCAGGCCCGCGCAGACGATGGTGACGCCGAAGAGCCTGCCGTGGGTGAGCCTGCGGGCGAGCTTGGGGGCGGTGATCATGCCCGTGGCCAGGCCCGCGAAGACGGCGATGAACAGCAGGCCGTAGGCGCTCTCGCCGCCGAGCAGGCTCAGCGCGTACAGCTTGGCGCTGCCGATGACCGCGCCCGCCGCCGCGAACGCGCCGGTCATGCCGATGACCAGGCCGCGCAGCAGCGGCCGGTGCCAGGCGTAGGCGAGGCCGTCGCGCATCATCACGAGGAAGCCGGGGGCGTCGTCGTCGCGCTTGCGGGGCGTGGCCATGCGGCCGGACAGCTCGGGGATGCGGGTGGCGACCAGGACGGCGGAGGAGACGTAGAGCAGGCCGTTGATCACCACGGCGATGGTGGCGATGCGGAAGCTGAGGTCGCCGCCCTGCAGGTGGAAGTAGCCGGGGATGCCGGAGATCAGCGCGTAGAGGCCGAAGCCGCTGATGGTGGTGATGCCGTAGGTCATCACCAGGCCGAGCTGGTTGGCGGTCTCCACCTGGTCGGGCCTGCGCAGCAGGTTGGGCACCGCCGAGTCCTTGGCGGGGATCCACAGCATGGCGCAGCAGCCGATGAGGAAGTTCGCGATGAACAGCCACCAGGCGGTGCCGACGAAGGCGATGGACAGGAACAGCGCGCCGCGCGCCAGGTCGCAGGCGACCATGACCTTGCGGCGGTCGAACCGGTCGGCGAGGACGCCGCCGAGCGGGGCGAAGAGCATCCCCGGCAGCAGCTGGGTGATGACGACCGCGCTGAGCGCGAAGCCCTCCCAGCGGTAGCCCTCGGCGAGCTTGGTGACCAGACCCGTCAGCGCCAGGAGTGACAGCCAGTCACCCACGCTGCAGAGGTAGGTGACGCCCCAGAGCCTGCGGAAGGGGCGGATGGCCAACACGCTCCGGATGCGATGCCCGGTGGACGCCTCGGTCCGGTTGCTCCCGGATCGTCCCGGCCCACCAGCCGTGTCGCTGTCCTGGATGGTGCTCACCCCCTAGGTCGCAGGTCACCAGGGTAACCGGCTGTGCTGGTCGGGGGGCCACATCGGACCGAGCGGTGAGGTTCGCCTCTCAGCGCAGCGCGTCGAGGAGCGCGCCGACGATCTCGCGCAGCGTGGTGAACAGGATGGAGGCGATGACGCCGAGGACGACCAGGATGCCGACGATCGTGCTGCCCGCGCCCTTCGCCTGGGCCTCGGGGCGCCGGGCGGGGGCGGCGGGCCCGCGCTGGGCGGCCTGGCGCTGGCCGGGGGCCTGCGGGTGCGGGAGCTGCGGGTGCGGCGCCCGGGGGTACGAGGCAGGCGGGTACGAGGCAGGCGGGTGCGGGACGGCCGGACGCCGGGCCTGCGGCGCCCGCCTGCCTGCCCCGGCGCGACCGG
>NZ_JBQGCX010000880.1:0-2930 GCF_052038725.1 Actinosynnema sp. | reverse complement strand
TCGCCACGCCCGCGTCCGGCAGCCCCGGCACCGGAACGGGGCCGACGCCACCCACCAGCGCGAGCGAGAGCGCCGCGGCGGCTCCGGTCCCGGCAGGCCCGAGCGCAGGACCGCCTTCCCCCGTGTCGACCAGCCGCCACGGGGAGGCGGCGATCATCGTCATGTGGAGCGGCAGCGCCGCGCCCCGCGATGCCGCGCGACCGGGGCGCGGTGCCGGACGGGCTGGTTCCGCGCGCCACGGCGGCCATCCTGCCTGCGCCTGCCCCCGACCGGTCCCCGCGGGAACTGGCCCGGCCACCACCGGCTCGCGGCAGGAGCAGCAGAGCGCGACGCCCTCGCACGGGTCCCGGTGCCGGGGTGTGGCGGTGCCGGGGTGTGACACGGCCCCCCAGGCGTGGCACGCGCCCGCACCGGCCGGGGGACAATCCGAGGCATGGTGGACGAGCGGCAGGGCGGGACGGAGCTGGGGCGGTACCTGCGGGCGCGTCGGGCCCAGATCGGGCCCGAGGAGGTCGGGCTGGTCGCCGGGCCGGGGCTCCGCCGCACGCCGGGCCTGCGGCGGGAGGAGCTGGCCGCGCTGGCGGGCATCAGCATCGACTACTACACCCGGCTTGAGCGCGGTCGCGAGCGCAGGCCCAGCCCGGCCGTGGTGGACGCGCTCGCCCGCGCGCTCAAGCTGGTCCCCGACGAGGTCACCCACCTGCGCGAGCTGGTCGAGCGCGCCGCCCGCAGCACGGGCGCGCCCACCAGGGCGCCCAGCCGCTCGGTGCGCCCCGGCGTGAAGCTGATCCTCCAGTCGCTGCGGCCCAACCCGGCGTACGTGCTCAACCGGGTCGACGACGTCCTCGCCGCCAACCCCGGCGGGGCGCGGCTGTTCGCGGGCATCGACGACTGGCCCGCCAAGCAGCGCAACCTCGTGCGCTACCTGCTGCTGCACCCCGCGGCCCGCGAGGTCCTGCCGGAGCGCGACCGGTTCATCAGCGGGTGCGTCGCCGGGCTGCGGGCGCTCGCGGGCACCGACCCGGACGCGCCCGACCTGGCCCGGCTGCTCGGCGAGCTGCTGGTCAAGAGCCCGGAGTTCGCGCGGCTGTGGGAGCGCTACGACGTGCGGCGGAAGGTGTCGAACGGGCGCAAGGTGTTCCGGCACCCCGACGTCGGTGAGGTCCACCTCGGCTACCAGATGATGTCCCTCGACGGCGCGCCCGACCAGAAGCTCGTGGTGTACTTCGCCGAACCGGGCTCGCCCGAGCACGACGCGCTGGTGCTGCTGGACATGCTCGGCGCGGCCCGCGAGGCGGAGGCGGCGGCCGAGGACTGCGCCGAGGTCGAGCAGGTGGACGACGCCGACCAGGTGGGCAGGCGCGACAGCCCGGCCTGACCTGCCCCGCTTGACCTGCCCGGCGTGTCCTGCGCGGATCAGCGGCGGGACAGCGCCGCGGCGCCGACCAGCGCGCCCGCGCCCCACGCGACGATCGCGAAGACAGCAGCTCACCCGACCAGGTGAGCTGGAAACCGGTCGCCCCAACCCACGCGGCGGCGGTGCCCGCGCCGGTGGGGAGGGGTGGGAGCGCGGCGAGCAGGGCCGGCGCCGCGCCCGCCGGCAGCGGTCCCGCGATCCACAGCCGGGCGAACGCCGTGCCGCCGCGGGCTTCCGGGTCGGCGGGCTGGTGGACGGCGGGGATCGGGGCACCGGTCACGCGCCCCAGCCAGGGGGAGCTTGATCATCCGGTGCCCCGGTCCCGCGCTAGTCCAGCAGCTCGACCACCGCGCGCGTCGCCTCCGCGAGCAGCGCGTTGTCGTGCTCCGCGTCTGCGGTCGCCTTCCCGGACAGCACCGCCAGCACGATCGGCGCGCGGTCCGGTGGCCACAGCACGGCGATGTCGTTGCGCCCGCCGTACCCGGCCGACCCCGTCTTGTCCGCCACCACCCACCCCTGGGGGACACCCGCGCGGATCACCTCGTCACCGGTGGTGTTCGCGCGCATCGTCGACACCAGCAGCTCGCGCCGGTCGTCCGGCAGCACGTCGGCGTCCACCGCGTACCGGCGCAGGTCCGCGGCCAGCGCCTGCGGCGTGCTGGTGTCCCGCAGGTCGCCGGGGACGGCCTCGTTCAGCTCGGTCTCCACCCGCGCGGGCGAGGTGGTGGTGTCGCCGATCGCGCGCAGCGCCCGCTCGAACGCGGCGGGGCCGCCTGCCAGGCCAGCGTCACCGCCCAGCTCGCGCAGCAGCAGGTTGCCCGCCGTGTTGTCGCTGTAGCGCACCGCCGCGTCGGCCACCTCGCGCAGCGTCATCCCGCTGTCCACCCTGCCCTCCGTGATGGGGGAGTAGGTGACCAGCTCCTCCCTGGTGAACGTGACCCGCTCGTCCAGGTCGGCGACCGAGCGCTCCGCGAGCAGCGCGCCGAAGGCGAGCGCCTTGAACGTCGACGCGTAGGCGAACCGCTCGTCCGCCCGGTGCGCGACCACGCGCCCACTGCCGGTGTCCAGCGCGTATACCCCGAGCCGGGCGTCGAACCGCTGCTCCAGCGCGGCGAACGCGGGCGAGCCGAGCGGCGCCGAGGTCTGAACGGCCGAGGTCTGGGCGGCGGCCCGCGTCGGCGTCGGCGCGGGCGGTGCGGCCTGCCCGCAGCCCGCGACCAGCGCGAACAGCAGCGCCGCCGTCCCGGCGCGGTGTGCCCTGGTGGTCAACACGCGAGTTCCTCCCCGTGATCGGTGACTTCCCCGGCCAGTCTCGACCCGGCCCCGCCATGCGGTCCAAGACGGAAACCGCCGGTTCCATGCGCGAAGCGCATAAGCTGCGGTCGTGGACCTGGTCGGAGCCTGCCTGGCGTTCGTGTCCGTCGCCGAGCGCGGCAGCTTCACCCTCGGCGCGTCGGCGGTGGGCGTGCCGCAGCCGGTGGCCAGCCGCCGCGTCGCCGCGCTGGAGGCGCAC
>NZ_JBQGCX010000879.1:0-2635 GCF_052038725.1 Actinosynnema sp. | reverse complement strand
GAAACCTCCAGGCCGACGGCATCCCCCTTCCGCCAGGTGACTTCGGTGCCGAAGAGTGACAGCGTCCCGACAGCCAACCCCCTGTAGACGCAGGCCGGTCCGGTCCGTAACCTGGCCGAGACCTAAAGCTTTAACCCATTCGGGTGACATGCAGGCTGAGAGAGGACCACTCGAACGTGGCGTCACGACCCGCACAGCGCACCATCCGCGCGGCACTGGCGACGACCGCCGCCGCCGTTCTGGTCACCGGCCTGCCGCTGACCCAGGCCTCCGCGCAGCCCGGCAGCGCCGAGGACGCGCTCAAGAAGTACAACGACCTCTCCACCGAGGCAGGCCGGCTGAACGACGAGCACCTCAAGGCCCAGGAGGACCTGAAGGCCAAGCAGGGCGACCTCGACAAGGCCAACGGCGACCTGCAGAACGCCAAGAGCGCCGAGGAGTCGCACCGCGGCGACGTGGACGCGCTGACCGAGGCCTCGTTCGAGGGCGCCCGGTTCAACCAGCTGTCCGCGCTGCTGGTCAGCGACTCGCAGCAGGACTTCCTCAACCGCGCGACCGCGCTGGAGGTGCTGGCGTCCGCGAACTCGGAGTCGATCCGTGGCCTGTCCGACGCCGTCGTGCAGGCGGACGACGCGCAGAAGCGCGCCAGCGAGGCCACCGAGGGCGCCCGCAAGGCCGCCGAGGACATCGCGAACCGCAAGAACGACCTGGACAAGCAGGTCGGCGAGGCCCGCGAGCAGTACCGCTCGCTCAGCGCCGCGCAGAAGAGCAAGCTGGCCAGCATCGGCGACACCAGCACCGTGAATGTGCCCGCGGGCACGGCGGGGACGGCGCTGGCGTTCGCGCTGGCGCAGCGCGGCAAGCCGTACGTGTACGGCTCGAACGGCCCGAACTCGTGGGACTGCTCCAGCCTGATCCAGGCCGCGTACCGCCAGGCGGGCGTGTCCGTGCCGCGCACCAGCTACGGCCAGGCCACCGTGGGGCGTTCGGTGTCGCGCAGCGAGGTCAAGGCGGGCGACATCATCGTCTACTACTCCAGCCAGTCGCACGTGGCGATGGCGGTCGACGGGGTGCGCGCGGTGCACGCGTCCACCGAGGGCGTGCCGGTGAAGATCGCGGACATCGACTCGATCGGTCCGATCAGCGTGATCAGGCGCGTCGAGGGCTGAGCCCCGGCGCGCGGGGTGCGGTCCCGGTCCGTTTGGCGATCACCGGACCGCACCCCCTAGGGTGTGCCTCTGGTTGAGCGAACAGCCTCGTCGTAGTCGCACGATCAGGTTGCCGAGGTGCCCCCATGAGTGATTCGGTCGAGCTGTCCGCGACCACGAGCCAACCGGACTCGGTGCTGGTCAGGGTCGTGGGCGAGCTGGACATCGCCACGGCGCCCGCGTTCCGCGACTACGCCCGCGACCGGCTGCCGCCCCCCGGTGGGCGGATGGTGCTGGACCTGGGCGGGGTGCGGCTGCTGCCCGCGTCGGGGATCAACGCGCTGCTGGAGCTGCGGGCGGCGTGCGAGGCGCGCGGGGCGCGGCTGGAGCTGCTGGCGGGCTGCCCGGTGCTGCGCTCGCTGGCGCTGACCGGGCTGCACCGGTTCTTCACGATCACGCCGCTGTCGTCCGAGGCGTCCTGAGCGCGGGCGCCTGACGCCGACCGCCGCCGTCAGCGTCCTCCAGGGTCAGCGCCCTCCAGCGTCAGCGCCCTCCAGGGTCAGCGGTGGTGACCGGCGCTCCCCGCGCCGCGCCCGCCGTCAGCGCCCCAGCACCGCCCACACGACCTTGCCGCCGCCGGGCCACGGCGAGTGCCCCCACACGCGGCTCACCGACTCCACCATCCGCATCCCCCGCCCACCGGGGAGCAGGCCGCGCCCGGCGGGCGGCGGCGGCTTCGGCGGGGTCGCGCCGCCGTCGCGGACGGCCACCACGAGGCGTCCGCCGCGCAGCTCCAGGCGCAGGCTCGGCGCGGAGCGGGTGTGCTCCAGCGCGTTCTCCACCAGCTCGGTGGCGACCAGCACCGCGTCCTCGATGCGGTCGCCCAGGTCCCAGCGCTCGCACGTCTCGCGCACGAACTGCCGCGCGATCAGCGCGCCGACCGGCGTGTCCGGCAGCAGCGCCTCGTCCCGCTGGGGCTGCGCGGGCTGCTCGACGGCCCCCAGCGCGTCGGCCAGCGTCGGGTAGTGCGGCACGAACCGCCCCGCGCCGCCGCCCGCCAGCGCGGCCCGGTGCGGGTCGGACTCGCCCACCAGCATGATCCGCACGCCCGGCCACTCGGCGACCCGCGTCCACACCGTGGAGAACACCGACATCAGCGCGGGGGTGGCGAACTCGAAGCCGTCGCCGAGCAGGACCACCACGGCGGACGGGCCGGTCACCGCGCACTTGAGCAGGCCGTCGCGCAGCGGGACGTAGGTCGACAGGTCCAGCCTGCCCTCGGGGCGCACGACTGTGGCGCCGTCGACGTGGTCGACGTCGTAGGTGAAGGTCATGACGCTCTCCCCGATCCGGCCGGCTCCCGCGCGCGGCGGCCCCGACCGCCCAGCCCCCGCCGGTCCGACCTCCCGGCGGGCGCAGCCAACGTAGCCGGTCCGCGACGGGGAGCACCCCATCGCGGCGGTCGACCGAGGTCGACGCCACTTCCA
>NZ_JBQGCX010000878.1:0-2206 GCF_052038725.1 Actinosynnema sp. | reverse complement strand
CCGCTGCCGGTGCCCTGGAAGCCGAACTCGGTCGACTGGCCCGCCGCGACGGCCCCGTTGTAGGCGACGTTGGTCCAGTCCACCGTGCCGGACGTGCCGCTGCCGTTCGCGCTCCACGAGCCGGTCACCGACGTGCCCGAGGGCAATGCGGTGGTGACCTTCCAGCCGCTGAGCGCGCTCGACCCGGCGGTCACCTTGACCGTGGCGACGAAACCGCCCTCCCACGAGTTCACCGACACCGACGCCGTGCAGCCGCCCGGCTGCGGCGGGTTCGTCGTGGTGGGCGGGGTGGTCGGGGGAGTGGTGGTCGGCGGGGTCTCGCCCGGCACGGTCGTGCCGCCCGCGTTCAGCGCGTTCAGCACCGAGGTGTAGGCGGCCTTCTTGTTGCCGCTGCCGTCGAACAGCAGCGGGTTCTCGCCGCCGCGCCACGAGTCGGTGTCGCGGATGCCCCACACGGTGATGCCGGTGCAGCGCGGCACGGCCAGGCACGCGCGGGTCACCGCGCCGAAGGCGTTGGCCTGGTTGGAGCCCGCGATGTCCAGCTCGGTGATCTGCACGTCCACGCCCAGGTCCGCGAAGCGCTTGATGTTGGCCTGGTAGTCCGACGGCGCGTTGTTCGTCAGGTGCGACTGGAGGCCCACGCAGTCGATCGGCACGCCGCGCGACTTGAAGTCCCGCACCATGTTGTAGATCCCGGTGGACTTCGCGTTGATCCCGTCGGTGTTGTAGTCGTTGTAGCAGAGCTTCGCGGCGGGGTCGGCCGCGCGGGCGGCGCGGAACGCGGCCTCGATCCAGTCGTTGCCGGTGCGCTGGAGGTTCGAGTCGCGCCTGCCCCCGGAGCCGCCGTCGGCGAACGCCTCGTTCACCACGTCCCAGGAGTGGATCTTGCCCCGGTAGTGGGTGGCGACCTGGGTGACGTGGTTGAGCGCGGCCTGCCGCAGCGCGGACCCGCTCAGGCTCTGCGCCCAGCCCGGCTGCTGCTGGTGCCACAGCAGGGCGTGCCCGCGCACCCGCTTTCCGCTGCTGAGCGCCTGGTTGAGGATCCGGTCACCGGCGGTGTAGTTTAACTGGCCCCGGTTGGGCTCGGTGGCGTCACACTTCATCTCGTTCTCGGCGGTGACCGAGTTGAACTCGCGGTTCAGGATGTTCGCGTAGGTCGAGTCGCTCAGCCTGCCCGCCGCGACGGCCGCGCCGAAGTACCGGCCGGTCTGGGCGGCTGCGGCGCCCAGGGTCGTGGCCGCGCTGGCGGGGGTGCTCACGAGCAGGGTGGCTCCGAGCGCGGCGGCCAGCGCCACCGCGCCGAACCCGGCTCGGGACACTGACCTCGATGTCAGCTCCATCTTCCACACCTTCCGAGGACCACCCGGCGCGCCGTGGTGGTGGGGGACGGGACCGGGGCGGCGAGCAGGAGTCTGGCATTTGATGTGCGCGTTCACAAGAAGGCTTTTGCGCCGCGCCTGCCGCAGTGGGCCGAACGAGGTAAAAATTTCGGGGAGCGCTCCCAACCTGCACGTCAAGCCGGTGAGGCGATGACCTGGCATTTGGCCGGAGAAATGATCGAGCTAAAGATAGCGCTAACAACTTTAGCTTTCCCCTGAGCGCGTTGACGCCCCTCGTCCCCGCCTGGTTGGGTCCGACTCGGGCGAGACGCACCGCGAGAGGGAGCTCAATGGCGAGTATCGGCAAAGCAGCAGCGTGCGCGTTCTCCGCCGCGCTCGTGGCGGGCGCGGCCGTCCTGGTGACCGGGGGCGGGCAGACCGCCACCGCCGCGGACTCGGCGTTCTACACCGACCCCGGCAGCTCCAGCGCGAGGTGGGTGGCGGCCAACCCGAACGACTCGCGCGCGGCGGTCATCCGCGACCGGGTCGCCTCGGTGCCGCAGGCGAAGTGGTTCACCACCACCAACACCTCGACCGTGCGCTCGGAGGTCAGCGCCTTCGTGGGCGCGGCGGCCTCGGCCGGGAAGATCCCGATCATGGTCGTCTACAACATCCCCAACCGGGACTGCGGCGGCGCCAGCGGCGGCGGCGCGCCGTCCCACCAGGCGTACCGGGCGTGGGTGGACGAGGTCGCGGCCGGGCTCGGCGGGCGACCGGCGTCGATCATCCTCGAACCCGACGTGCTGCCGATCATGTCCAACTGCCAGAGCGCGGACCAGCAGAACCAGACCAAGGCGTCGATGTCCTACGCCGGCCGCAAGCTCAAG
>NZ_JBQGCX010000877.1:0-3051 GCF_052038725.1 Actinosynnema sp. | reverse complement strand
CTGGCGAACACCCCGACCGCCGACACCCCGGTCGCGAGCGCCGCGTTCACGGTCTGGAAGCCGAGCGCGCTGACCACGACCACCGCCAGCAGGAACGACGCGATCGCCCCCAGCACGTCGACCAGCCTGGCCAGCACCGCGTCCACCCAGCCGCCGAGGAACCCGGCCACCAGCCCCACCAGGCCACCGGCCAGCACGCCGATGCCGACCGCGATCAGCGCGCTGGACACCGACGACGCCGTGCCGTGCACGACGCGGGTGAACACGTCGCGCCCGAGGTGGTCGGTGCCGAACCAGTGCGCCCAGCCCGGCGGCAGGAACTTGTCGGCGGGCACCCCGTCCACCGGGCTCGCCGAGGTGAACACCCCCGGCAGCACCGACCAGGCCAGCACCAGCGCCACCACCGCGAACGACAGCAGCACCGTCACCGGCAGCCGGGAACCCTTGCGGCGCAACGCCTTCGGCCGGGTGGCCGTGACCGCTGAGACGCTCACGCCGCCACCCCCGCCCGCTCGCGCGCCGCCGCCACGCCGCTCCGCACCCTCGGGTCCAGCAGCGGGTAGACCAGGTCGGCCGCCAGGTTCACCACCACGAACACCACCGCCGCCAGCGCCACGACCGCTTGCAGCACCGGCAGGTCCTGCGTCGTCACCGACCGCTCCACCAGCGACCCGACCCCCGTCCGCCCGAAGATCTTCTCCGTGATCACCGCGCCGCCCAGCAGCTCCCCGACGGTCAGCGCGACCACCGTCACCACCGGCAGCGCCGACGGCTTGAGCAGGTGCCGGAACAACAACCCGGTGCGCCCCAGGCCCCGCGAGCGCGCCACCGACGCGTACTCCTGACCTGCCTCGTGGTCCAGGTTCGCGATCAGCACCTCGGCCACCTGCGCCGACACCGGGATGCCCAGCGCGATCGCGGCGAACAGCGTCGCCAGCGGACCCTCCGAGTCGATCACCCGGAACAGGCCGAGCTGGAACGCGAAGACGTTGATCAGCAGCAGCCCGATCACGAAGTTCGGCACCGACAGGAACAGCGACGGGAACGCCCGCAGCACGCCCTGCCCCCGGTTCGGCGGCAGGTAGCGGACCCCGGCCGCCACCGCGAACGCCAGCACCAGGGCCACCGCCAGCGCCGACAGCGCCAGCACGACCGTCGACCACAGCACCTCGCCGACCAGGTCCGCCACCGGGAGGCCCGAGCGCAGCGAGACCCCGAAGTCCCCGACCAGGAACCGGGTCAGCGACTCCCACAGCTGCTCGTGCACCGGCCGGTCCAGCCCGTAGTAGGCGACGATCGCGGCGATCTCCTCTTCCGTGAAGCCGTTCTGCGGGTCGCGCAGGGTGGAGGTGACCGGGTCGCCGGGCAGCACGCTGATCACGACGAACGTGAACGCGTAGGCCAGCAGCACCACCACGACCGCCTGCGCGACGCGCCCCGCCGCGTACCTGCCGTAACCGCCGCTCACTCGCCGAGCCAAGCGGTGTAGTAGTTGGCGTACGCGACCCCGTTGTAGGTGACGCCCTGCAGCTTCGGGGTCTGCACGTAGAGCCGCTGCACGATCTGGGTCAGCGGGATGTAGTAGCCCTGCCGGAGCACGTGCCCCTGCAGCTCGTCGAGCAGCGGCGCGCGCTCCTCGGTGCTGGACGAGCCCGCGACCGCCGCGCTCAGCCGCACCAGCTCCGGGTCGGACTGCCCGAGCCCGAACCAGTTCTCGCCCCGGTTGGCGTCGGTCAGCACGCCCGCGACCGTGCCCGCGTCGATGATGCTGCGGGTGACCTCGTAGGCGGCCACGCTCGGGCTGTTGAACTTGACCCGCTCGCCGTAGGTCACCACGTCGAACGCCTGGATGTTCACCGTGAAGCCCAGCTCGCGCAGCTGCTGGGCCACCAGCTCGTCCACCGACTTCGAGGTGGCCAGGTACGGGTTCGGGTGCAGCGTCAGCTCAAGGGCCTTGCCGTCCTTGGACCGCAGCCCGTCCGCGCCCCTCGCCCATCCCGCCTCGTCGAGCAGCCTCGCGGACTTGGCCGCGTCGAACGCGAAGTCCGCGCTGCGGTCGGTCGCGCCGGGCACGTTGGACTGGAAGAACGACTTCGCGGGCAGCCAGTCCTCGGTGTAGACCGTCGAGATGATCTCCTGCCGGTCGATGCCGTGCTGGAGCGCCTGCCGGACCCTCGGGTCGTCGTACGGCGCGACCTTCGTGTTGATCGCGAAGCCGCTCACGAACCCCAGGTAGCGCGGCGCGGCGGTGGTGAAGCCCTGCGCCTTGAACGAGGCCAGCTCCTGCGGCGACGGGTTGTAGGCCACGTCCGCCTGGTTCGACCGCACGGCGGCGGTGCGCAGCGACGGCTCGGCCACGATCTTGTACGTGATCGTGTCCAGGCGCGCCGGACCGCTGTGGGACAGGGCTTCCGGCGCCCAGTCGTAGTCGGGGCGCTTCTGGAGCACGACGCTGTCGCCCTGCTTCCACGACTGCACGGTGAACGGCCCGCTGCCGATGTCGTTGGACAGGTCGGCCTGCTCCTCGGCGGGAAGCGCCAGCGTCTTCGGCGAGATCAGGATCGACCCGTGGTAGCCCAGGGTCGGGATGAAGCCCAGCGCGGGCGCGGAGAAGAACACCTTCACCGTGGTCGGGTCCACCGCCTCGGACCGCTGGTAGGTCTTCGGGAACAGGCCGATCGGGTTGATCCCCTTGTCCGGCGCGCCCTTCGACCAGGTGTCCAGGTTCGCCACCACGGCGCTCGCGTCCACCGGCGTGCCGTCGGAGAACGTGACGCCCTCGCGCAGCCTGAGCGTGAACTCGGTCGCGGTCTCGTTCTGCTCCCACTCGCGGGCGACCCACGGGCTGGTCTTCCCGTTCTCGTCCACGTAGACGAGCTTGTCGGTGACGTGCCCCCAGATGTGCCCCTGGAAGCTGGAGATGGCGCTGTTGTTGGGGATCCAGGTGTCGCCGAGCGAGTCGATCAGGAACGTCAGGTCCCCGCCCTGCCTCGGCTCACCCGAACCGCCCTGCCGCGCCGCGACGCCGGAACCGCAGGCGGCCAGGGTGGC
>NZ_JBQGCX010000876.1:0-7242 GCF_052038725.1 Actinosynnema sp. | reverse complement strand
GCGGGAGGTGACCGTCTCGGCGACGCAGGTCAGGGCGAGCGGGGCGCAGCTGGCGGAGCTGGGCGCGCTGCTGGGGTCGGGCGCGGTGCGGGTGGGGGTCGACAGCGTCTTCCCGCTCGCGGACGCCGCCGCCGCGCACGCCAGGGCGGAGCGCGGGCACATCCGGGGCAAGATCGTGCTGGCGGTCGACTAGCCGTCGGTGGCGAGGCGGCGGGCGCTCGGGAGACGCCGGGGCGCAGGCGATGACGAAGTCGCAGATCCCCGCCGTTGGCTTGGCCGAGGCTCGCCGAGGCGAAGCCTCCGGTGGCCACCCCGGTGCCGCCGCGGCACTTCGCGACCGGCGTTTCCCCGCTCGCGCCCACCTCGCCGATCACCAGACGGGGCGGACCGCTGCCGGGGCTCCCCCGCGCTCGCGATCGTGGCGAGGAGCGCCGCGACGGCGAGGACGAAGGCGCGGGAGAACAGCCCGACCGGCACGACCGGAACGGGTTGTCGATCCCCACTCGGGACCGCGCGGGACCGGCCCCCTCCCTGCTGGCGCGAACGCGCGGCGGGGAACCGGGGTGCGGACCGGTTCACGCCGCGGGGCGAGACCCCCTCACCGGGCACTACCGCTCGGGCACTACCGCTCGGGCACTACCGCCTCGACGGCCCGGCGGAGGGTGGCGCGCACGAGCGCCGGGTCGTCCAGGTCGCCGCCGGACAGGGCGCCGTCGCGCAGCAGGACCAGGACGCGGGCCACGTGGTCCGGGTCCGGGCAACCGGCCTCGGCGGCCAGCTCGCGCAGGCGTCCGGCGAACCAGCGGCGGTGCTCGTCCACGACCGCGCGGACCGGGTGGGCCGGGTCGGGGTGCTCGGCGGCGGCGTTGAGGAACTGGCAGCCCCGGAAGCCGTCGGCGCAGGTCGCGTCGCCGACCTCGGCGAGCATCGCCACGAGCGCGGCGCGCGGCGGGCGGCCCTCGGTGAGCGCGGCCATGCCCTCGCGGATGCGCAGGCTCTCCTCGGTCAGGTACGCGGCGACGAGGTCGTCCTTGGCCGGGAAGTGGCGGTAGAACGTCGCCCTGGTGACGGCGGCCTGCTTGACCAGGCGGTCCACCCCGACCGCGTGGACGCCCTCGGCGTAGAAGAGGCGGGTCGCGGTGCGCAGCAGCCTCTCCCTGGGGTGCTCGTCCCGGACCTGGGCAGTCGTCATCCCCCCACCCTAGAGAAAGACCGGTCGTTCTGCACCGTGTGATCGCCCACGTTGACCACCGCGAGCGGAGGGCTAGTCTCGTCCAGAGGAAGAATGATCGTTCTTTCTACCGCAACGGACGCGAGGAGTCCCCACCATGAGCACCCCCACCGTCGTCCTGGTCCACGGCGCGTTCGCCGACTCGTCCAGCTGGACCGACGTCGTCCGCAGGCTCCAGGCCGAGGACGTCCCGGTCGTCGCCGTCGCGAACCCGCTGCGCGGCCTGGAGCCCGACGCCCGCTACGTCGCCTCGGTCGCCAACGGCGTCGAAGGCCCGGTCGTGCTGGTCGGCCACTCCTACGGCGGCGCGCTGATCACCCGCGCGGCGCGGGACGTCGCAGGCGCGAGGGCGCTGGTCTACGTCGCGGCGTTCCAGCCCGACACCGGCGAGAGCGCGCTGGAGCTGGCGAACCGCTTCCCCGGCGCCAAGCTCGGCCCGGACACCCTGGACGTGCTCGTGCACGAGGGCGCGCCGGAGCTGTCGATCAAGCCGGGGGACTTCCGCGAGGTGTTCGCGGCCGACCTGCCGGAGAGCGCGACGTCCGTGCTGGCCGCCACCCAGCGCCCGGTGGCCGAGGCCGCGCTGGCGGGCGGGCTCGACGGCGAGCCCGCGTGGCGCTCGCTGCCGTCGTGGGCGCTGGTCGCGAACCAGGACAACGCGATCCCGGCGGCCTCGCAGGAGTTCATGGCCGAGCGCGCCGGGTCGACCACGACGCGGGTCGACGCCTCGCACGCGGTCGCGGTGTCCCGGCCGGAGGTGGTGGCCGAGCTGGTGCTCGCGGCGGTGCGCGCCACCGGCTGAGCGCGCTAGGGCCTGGGCAGGAGCGCCAGCGCGGTGTCCGCCGCGCTGGTCACGGCCTCCGCGCCCAGGCCCGCCTTCCCGACCGCCTCGACGCCCCGGACCACGACCAGCAGCAGCGACGCCAGCGCGTCCGGGTCGGCTCCGGGGGCGAGGTGGCCGCAGCGCTGGGCGGCGGCGATCTCCCGGCTCAGCAGCCCGAGCACCGCGCGCAGGGTGGTGGCCGAGCGGTCGGCGACGGACTCGTCGGACGCGGCCAGCTCGGCGGTCCCCTTGGCCTGGAAGCAGCCCCGGCGCCCGACGTCGGCGGCGGTGTTCGCGGCGACGAAGCGGACGTAGGCCTCCAGCCTCGCGAGCGCGCCCTCGTCCGGGCCGCTCAGGTGCTCCTCGGCCAGGGCGACGATCGCCCCGCACCAGTCGTCGAAGACGCGGTGGAACAGGGCCTCCTTGTCGCCGAACGCCCCGTAGAGGCTGCCCTTGCCCAGACCGGTGGCGCGGGCGATGTCGTCCATGCGCGTGCCCGCGAACCCGGTGGTCCAGAACTGCTCCCGCGCCAGCTCCAGCACCTGGGTCTCGTCGAACTTCCTGGGCCTGGGCACGGCGCCGAAACTACCCGTTCTTGACTCGTTCGTCCACAACCGGCTAGGTTCTGGACGATCCATTCCAGAACGAGGGGTTCACCCATGCCGGGCGTGTTGCAGGACAAGGTCGCCGTGATCACCGGGGGTTCCAGCGGGATCGGGCTGGCCATGGCCCACCGGTTCGCCGCCGAGGGCGCGCGGGTCTTCGTCACCGGGCGGGACGCCGAGCGGCTCGACGCGGCCGTCGCCGCGATCGGGGCCGCCGCCACCGGGGTGCGGGCCGACGTCGCCGACCCGGCCGCGCTGGACGCGCTCTACGAGCGGGTGCGGGCCGAGGCCGGGCGGGTCGACGTGCTGGTCGCGAACGCGGGCCTGGCGGCCGACGCCCCGCTCGGCGAGCACACCGAGGAGGGCGTCGACCTCACCCTCGCGGTGAACGTGAAGGGCACGCTGTTCACCATCCAGAAGGCGCTGCCGCTGCTGTCGGCGGGCGCGTCGATCATCGTGATCGGGTCCAGCAACAGCACCCGGCCCAACCCGGCCCTCGCGGTGTACAGCGCGTCCAAGGCCGCGGTGCGGAACCTGGTGCGCAACTGGGCGGCGCAGTCCGAGGAACGGCAGTTCCGGATCAACGTGCTCAGCCCCGGCCCCACCCGCACGCCCGGCCTGATGCGCGCGGGCGGGCCGATGATCGAGCAGTACGTGCGGGAGCAGGTGCCGCTGGGGCGGATGGCCGAGCCCGAGGAGATCGCGTCGGCGGCGCTGTTCCTGGCCTCGGACGCGTCCTCGTTCGTCACCGGCGTCGAGCTGTTCGCGGACGGCGGTCAGGCGCAGGTCTGACCGGAGCGGGCCCGCGCTCGTCGCACCGGGACCGCTGTGCCGGAAACCCCTGTCGCGCCAACGGTTCCGGTCTACGCTCGGGCCGATGGATCGCGTGCGCGTGACGCTCACCGGAGCGCAGGAGACGATGCTGGCCACGCTGCACGGACGAGCGCTCGACAGCGCCCGCCCCAACTCCGTCCTGAACGACGCAGCAGCCGCCGAGGCCGTCGCCCGCCTCGACTACGACTTCCCCGGCACCGGCATGACGACGACGTCCGCCGTCGGCGTCGCCATCCGGGCCTGGCAGCTCGACCGGTGGTTGCGGCAGTTCCTGGCCGCGCGCCACGGGGCCACCGTCGTCCACCTCGCCTGCGGCCTGGACACCCGCGCCCACCGCCTCTCCCCCGGCCCCGACGTGCGCTGGGTGGACGTCGACCTGCCGGACGTCGTGGCGGTGCGGGAGAAGGTGCTCCCGCCGCCGGGCGGGGACTACCGGCTCGTCGGGGCGTCCGCGACCTCGCCCGAGCTGTGGGAGTCGATCCCCGACGACCGGCCGACCGCGGTCGTGTTCGAGGGGCTGTCGATGTACCTGTCCGGCGCGGAGGTGGAGGGGCTGGTCCGGCGGGCCGTCGGGCGGTTCCCGTCCGGGGAGCTGATGTTCGACGTCTACGGCACGATCGGCATCAGGCTGCAGAAGCTCGTGCCGCCCGTGCGGCGGTCTGGGGCGGTGCTGCGGTGGGGGCTGGACGACCCGACCGGGCCCGAGGCGTGGGGGCTGGAGCTGGTGGAGTCGGTGCGCAGCACCGAGCTGCCGATGCGGGACCGGCTGCCCGTGGCCGGGCGGGTGCAGCTGGGGATCGTCGGCGCGATCCCGAGGCTGCGGGACGCCGGGCGGCTGGTGCGCTACCGGTTCCCCGCGTAGCGCACCGGTCCGCGCCTACTCCTCGACCAGGGCCTCCAGCGCGCCCAGCGCGCCCACGAGCGCGTCGCGGTGCTCGGGGCTGAGGGTCTCCAGTCGGGCCCTCAGCTCCTGCACGCGCGCGGACCGCACGCCGGACACCATCGCGACCCCCTCGTCGGTCGGACTGGCCAGCCAGGCCCGACCGTCCTGGGGGTCCGGTTCCCTGCGCACGTACCCGGCCTCGACGAGCGTCGCCACGATCCGGGACCGCGTCGGCGGCGCGACGCCCACCTTGTTCGCCAGGTCCCCCAACCGCATCGGGCCGCAGCGCGCCAGCGTCGCCAGCGCCGAGACCGCGCCGGGGCCGAGCCCCGGTGAGCCGGTCCGGCGCAGCAGCCGGGAAAGCCTGCCGATCGTGAGGTACAAACGCGCGGTGGCGTCCTCCAGGTCGGTCACCGGCGGCCCCTCCTCCGGACAAAACGGGTGTTCAGCATCCATCATGCCGGGTGCCCCCTGCACCACCGACAAGCCGATCACCGTTCAGGCGTCCGGCGCAGGGCTGGACGCGTGCGCCCAGAACCGCTTCGGCACCCGGCCCGCCAGGCGCGCCCACCTGCCCGCGCGCACCGCCGACCGCATGGCGGAGGCCATCAGCTCGGGGTCCTGCGCCCTGGTCACGGCCGTGGCGAGCAGCACGGCGGCGCAGCCGAGCTCCATGGCGAGCGCGGCGTCGGAGGCGGTGCCGACGCCCGCGTCGAGGATCACCGGGACCGACGCCCTGGCGACGATCAGCTCCAGGTTGTGCGGGTTGCGGATGCCCAGGCCCGTGCCGATCGGCGAGCCGAGCGGCATGACGGCGGCGCAGCCCGCGTCCTCCAGGCGCAGGGCGAGGACCGGGTCGTCGTTGGTGTAGGGCAGGACGGTGAAGCCGTCGGCGACGAGGCGGCGCGCGGCGTCGAGCGTCTCGACCGGGTCGGGGAGGAGGGTGCGGTCGTCGGCGTGGACCTCCAGCTTCACCCAGGACGTGCCGAGGGCCTCGCGGGCGAGCCGGGCGGTGAGGACGGCCTCGGCGGCGGTGCGGCAGCCCGCGGTGTTGGGCAGGAGGTCGATGCCGAGGCGGCGCAGGAGCTCCAGGACACCGGTGCCGCCGGAGCCGTCGGCGCGGCGGAGGGCGACGGTGGTCAGCTCGGTGCCGGAGGCGCGCAGGGCGCGTTCGAGGGCGGTCAGGTTGGTCGCGCCGCCGGTGCCGGTGATCAGGCGGGAGGTGAACTCGCGGTCGGCGATGCGGAGGGGGTCGGAGGGGTCGGTCACGGTCAGCCTCCCTGCACGGCGGTGATGACCTCGACGCGGGCGTGCTCGCGCAGCGGCCGGTCCCAGGCGGCGCGCGGGACGACCTCGCCGTCCACGGCCACCGCGACGCCGGTGGTGGGCGCGCCGAGGGCGGTGACGGCGTCGGCGACGGTGGCGCCGTCGGGGAGGTCGCGCTCGACGCCGTTGAGCCGGGCCCTCACGCCGCCTCCCCGAGCAGCTCCACGACGCGGCGCGCGGTGACGGGGGCGAGCAGGACGCCGTTGCGGTGGTGGCCGGTGGCGGCGAGGACGCCGGGTTCGAGCCAGTCGATCAGCGGGGTGTTGTCGCGGCTGCCCGCGCGGAAGCCGACGGAGGTCTCGGCGAGCGCGTACTCGGTGAGGGCGGGCCAGACCTCCTCGGCGTCGGTGAGCAGGTCGAGGACGCCGCGCACGCGGACGGTCGGGTCGAACCCGGCCTCGTACTGGGTGGCGCCGACGAGCAGGCCGGAGCGGGTCTCGTTCGGGACCAGGTAGACGGCGCGACCCCTCACCTGGGCGCGGATGGTGCGCTCGGGGGCTTCGAGCGCGCCGGGTCGGGCGAGGAGGGTGAGGATCTCGCCCTTGACGGGGTGGATCACGTCGCGCAGGGCGGGGTGCAGCTCGGCGCTCCAGGCCCCGGCGGCGATGACGGTGGTCGAACCGTCCACTTCGGACTCGGCGACGCCGGTGAAGCGCACGCCCGCCTCGGCGCAGGCGGTCCGCAGGGCGGCGAGGAGGGTGCGGGCGGAGACGGCGAGGTCGCCGGGGATGTTCAGTCCACTCCGGACGGACGGCCCGAGCCCAGGTTCCCGCTCGCGCAGCCCGGCCGCACCGAGCACCTGGAACTCCAGGCCGTGGGCGGCGAGGTGCGCGGCGTGCTGGTCGAGGACGGCGGCGTCGGCGGCGTCGACGGCGGTGACGAGGGTGCCCGCGGTGTTGAGCCGCACGCCCAGCTCGCGGGCGAAGCCGGGCCACAGGCGGATCGACTCCAGGCCGAGCGCGAGCACCGCCTCGTCACCGGGCCACGCCTCGCTGACCGGCGCGAGCATCCCGCCCGCCACCCACGAGCCCGCGTGCGCGGACCCCCGATCGCGAACCGCGACGGCGAACCCGGCCTGAGCCGCCCGCCAGGCGATCGACAACCCGATGACACCGCCGCCGAGGACGGTCACTCGCTTGCGCGCCACAGCACTCACGCTCCCTGCGCCGGCATGACCCGGATCAGGTTCGACGGTCGGAGCGCCTCACGCTCCCTCTCAGTCCGGTACTCCCCGGACTCCCGTGCGGACCACCGCCACCGTAGCGCAGCGGGGGCGGGCGGGGTTCTGGAGCGCGGGTGAGGGCTTCGGCGGTGCGGGTGGAGGGGCGGGGGCGGCGGCGCGGGTGGAGGGGGTCGCAGCTGACCGGGGGGCGAGATCGGCCGGGGTGCAGGTGGTCGCGGGGGCGCAGGTGGTCGCGGGGACGCAGGCGCGGGGGCGGGGGCGGCTGGGGCCAGGTGGCGGGGGCGACCGGGGGCGGGGGCGACCGGGGGCGGGGGCGACCGGGGGCGGGGGCGTCCGAGGGCGGGGGCGCCCGAGGGC
>NZ_JBQGCX010000875.1:0-5014 GCF_052038725.1 Actinosynnema sp. | reverse complement strand
GGCCTCGGGCAGTCCGGGCAGGACGGGGCCGAGGTCGCCGGGGGCGCGCTCGGCCGCGGGCGCGGGGGCGGCGGGGCGGAACGCGGTGGGCGCGGGGGCGGGGGTGTCGCCGGTGGTGGCGAAGCTGGTGGACCGGCCGCCCCACCAGGGCCACCGGATGGCCTTGAGGAACCGGGCCCAGGCGGAGCCGGTGGGCTCGGGGCGGGGTGGTGGGGCCGCGGTGGGGGTGGGGGCCGCGGCGGGCTCGGGGGGTGGGGACTTCGGCTGCTCGTCGGTCGGCAGCACGGCCCAGGGCGGGTCGGCGCTGGGCGGGTTGGCGCTGGGCGGCTCGGCGGGTGGTGTGAAGGCTCGGGGCGGGTTGGCGCGCGGGGGTTCGGCGCGCGGTGGTTCCGCGCGCGAGGGCTCGGCGGACCGCGGGAAAGCGCGGGGCGGGTCCGCTCTCGGCGGCTCGGGCGCTACTCGGGGCGGTTCCGCTCGGGGCGGCTCAGCCCGAGGGGGTTCCGCGCGAGGCGGGGCCGCACGAGGGGGTTCCGCGCGAGAGGGTTCCGCGCGAGGCGGTTCGGCTCGTGGCGGTTCCGCCCGAGGCGGTTCTGCCCGAGGGGGTTCCGCCCGAGGCGGCTCAGCCCGAGGCGGGGCCGAGGACGCCGCCGCGGCGCCCCCTCCCCCGCCCTGCTTCCCGCTCCCCCACCCCAGGTAGGTCCCGCAGTTGCCGCAGAAGTCGTCCAGCGGCCCGACCTGCGCCCCGCACTGCGGGCACGTCACCGCGCTCACCCCGCCTCACCGCCCCGCTCCCCGTCCGACCCCGGCTCCCCGTCCAGCACCTCGACCACGCACCTCAGGTGCCCCGGGCACAGCGACTCGACCAGCTCCTCCACCCGCTCCCGGTCCACCGCCGCCACCCCCGGCCGCACCCGCACCACCACCGGCCCGTCGGGCCCCGCCGGGATCGTGGCGTCCGGCTCCGGCGACCAGCTCGCGCCCGGCCCGTCCAGCACCTCCACGCGCACCCCCAGCGACAGCTCGACCCGCTCCACCAGCCCGGCCACCGTGCCGCGCTTGGCGTGCAGCTCCACCGCCCGGCTCACCGCCGCGCGCCGCAGCTCCAGCGGCCACCGGGGGTCGACCTCGGCCGCGACCCACTCCGACAGCCACGCCAGGAAGTCCTCCGGCGCGAGGTCCGGGTCGAGGTACGCGGTGATGTTGTCCACAGTGGACAGCACCGCCGACAGCACCGCGTCCAGCCCACCGGTGAACCGCTGCGCGAACCCGTCCTCCGCGTACAGGGCGGGCAGCAGGGCGCCGATGGGGTGGCTGCTGGGCAGCTCCGGCAGCGCGGCCCTCACCGCTGCTCCACCGCGACCTGGTGCTGGTGCGAGAACACCAGCGCGTTCGGCGCGACCTCCAGCCGCTCCACCGGCCCGCCGCGCGCCCCGGTGATCGGGTTCGCCGGGAACATCCGGATCTCCTCCACCAGCGACACCCCCGCAACCCGTTGCAGCACCGCGAAGACCTCGCCGAACTGCACGGGCCTGCCGAACTCCCACCCCTCGCCGTCGCGCCCGCCGCGCAGCGGATTCAGGTACCGGTACAGGGCGGCCAGCGCCTCGCGCCGCACCCGCTCGGCCTCGGACTCGGCGGCCACCAGCCGCGCCACGACCGTGACCCCCTGGTAGCGCGGCGGTTCCACCACCAGGCGGCTGCCGATGAGCCTGCGCTCCTCCAGGTGCCGGGCCACCGTCGTCAGCAGCTCCTGCCCTGGGATGAGCTGCTCGAACCGCAGCCGGTCGTCCTCGTCGGCGACCGCGTCGGGCACCAGCAGCACCCGCGCCCCGTGCTCGGCGGGCAGGCAGCGCACCCGCGCCAGCGACGGCGCGGCCTGCTTGGCGAGCAGCTCGTGGTCCTCGGCGGTGACCGCCCGCCACTGGGCGCGCAGCTGGTTGGGCACCCGCTGCTTGGCCTCGGGCACGGTCTCGGCCTCCACGCCGCCGCGCGCCGCCTCCCGGTTCACCACCTCCGCCACGTACGGGACGGAGCTGCGCAGCACGGAGATCGCGCCGCGCGCCACGTTGCCGCCGCGCCCGCCCCCGGTGCGGTAGCGGGGAACGCGGATCACCGCGCCCTTGGCCGGGACGGCCCCGTAGCGGCGCAGCCCGCCGTCGGCCTCGCGCACGGCGGGCGGGAACCGGATCTCGCCGGTGCCCGCGTCGAGCACGACGTGGCGGTCGTCCGGCTCGGAGGAGCCGAAGTCGTCCACGGTGGACCAGTCGACCCAGCCCTCGCCCTCGGAGACCTGCACGACCACGGGCGGCCCGTCCAGCAGCACCGGCGCGGAGGGCAGCGAGAACAGCTGGCCCGGCACCCCGGCCGACTCGCCGACGACGACGTCGGTGCTGGTCTCGGCGTGCTCGGCGACGACGGTGCCGCCGATGGTGTAGGCCTCCACCTCGCGCACGGTCGGCGACTCGGAGTAGAACGGCTGCCCCGTGACGGGTTCCACGACGCGGCAGCGCAACCACCCGGCGGTGCTGCCCGCGATGTTCGACTCGACGTGCCCGGCGGGCACGTGCAGCACGACCTCGCCGGGCCGGTTCAGCCCGCCGGTGCCGTCCTCGTCGACCTCGCACGGCGCCCACCCGGCGCCGTCCCAGGCCTCCCACACCAGCGGCGGCTGCCTCGGGTCGACGCCGATGCCCTCCACGCGGCTGTCCAGGCGCAGCACGACCGCGCAGCGGGGCACCGCCGCCGACAGGCCGATCAGCACGGCGTCGCCCGCGCGCGGCGAGGGCTGGAACACCTGGACGTTCTTGCGGGTGTCCGGGTCGACGTCGGCGTTGCCGCGCAGGTCCCTGGTGCGGTCGGCGTGCTCGCCGCCGTCGGTGCGGGTGACCAGCCGCTCCAGCTCGCACGGCACGATCGGCAGGTCGTCGGTGGTGGCGAACACGACGCCGCCCGAGCTCTCGCCGCCGACCGTGGTGACCTCGGTCCCCGCGGGCAGCAGCACGGTCTCCGGCTGGGCGGCGGACAGCCAGAACGTGACGCCCGCGCGGGCGGCGGTGGGCGGGAACAGGGTGACGCCGAGCAGGTCCAGGAACGCCAGGTGGTTCTTCTCCGGCACCCGGTTCAGCCGGTACACCAGCTGGTCGACCATGTGCGCGAAGGTCTCGATCAGCGTGACGCCGGGGTCGGAGACGTTGTGGTCCGTCCACTCCGGACAGCTCTGCTGGACGTACCGCTTGGCCTCGTCCACGAGCTGCTGGAACCGGCGGTCGTCGAGGTTCGGGGCGGGCAGCATCAGACGACCTCGCTCTCCTCGGAGGGGATGGTGTAGAAGGGGAAGACCAGGTTGCGCGGGTCGTTGGTGCTGCGGATCAGGTAGCGCACGTCGATGTAGAGCGTGCCGGTGTCGACCGCGTCGAACGCGACGACCACGTCGGTGACCTCGATGCGCGGCTCCCAGCGCTCCAGGGCGGTGCGCACCTCGCGGGAGATGTCCCCGGCGGTGGCGCCGTCGGCGGAGGCGAACACCAGGTCGTGGATGCCGCAGCCGAACTCGGGGCGCATGGGCCGCTCGCCGGGCGCGGTGCCGAGGATGAGCCGCACGGCCTCCTGGATCTCCTGCTCGCGCTCGACCATGCCGATGCCGCCGCGCGCGTCGACGCCGAGCGGGAACCCCCAGCCCCGGCCGATGAACCCGCTCACAGCGGCCCCCCGACGAAGACGGTGCGCAGCGGCGGGATCGGGATGATCTGCGCCCCGCACGAGGTCTGGTCGCCGACGACGGCGGCGGGCAGCCCGCCGACGAACACCCTGCTTGCCAGGGACTTCCCCGGCAGCACCAGGTTCGCCACGCTCGCGATGGCGTGCGGCGGGATGATGCAGACGTGCTGGGCGCTGACCACGGCGGCGGGCAGGCCCTGGACGAGCACGGTCATGGCCTTCGCCGACTTCGGCGGTCCGATCGTGCCGCCGTGCGTGGTCTTGTCGTTGATCCTGGCCGCCATGGGCATGGCTGGTCCTCCTCGCGCTGTTCCGGTGCCGCCGGCTCGGTGCTGCTGACTCGGTCGCGGCTCAGTTGAGCCGGATGGTGCGGCCCTTGACGACGACGTCGCCGGTGAGGCCGGTGTCGATGTCGACGCCGGTCCTGGCGGACACGTCGACCTTGCCGCCTGCCTTGAGCGTGATCCCGCCGCGACCGGCGTCGATCTCGACACCGGTGCGGGAGAGCGTGATGCGGCACCCGCCCCGGCCGCCCTGGACCAGCCGCAGCTCGTTCTTCTTGCGGTCCAGCACCACTTCGAGCTCGTCGTCGCCGGACCCGAGCCGCACGCCCTGCGCGGCGGTGCCGTCGAGCAGTTCCAGCCGGTCGCCCTTGCGGTTGACCAGGGAGCGGCGGTTGACCTTGCCGCTGCGGCCGTCCACGAGCTTCTGGTCGTGTTTGGACGGCTTGTCGATCCCGTTGTAGAGCCCGCCGAGCACGTAGGGCCGGTCGAGGCTGCCCTGCTCGAACCCGACCAGGACCTCGTCCTTGACGTCGGGGCTGAACACGCCGCCGCCCGCGACGCCGCCGAGCTGCACGGTGCGCACCCAGTCGGAGACGTACTTGTCGTCCAGCCACGGGAACCTCAGCCGCACCCAGCCGCGCTCGCCGTTGCCGGTCTCCTTGATGTCGGTGACCTCGGCGATGGCCAGGCCCGGCATCCTCGGGCCCCTGGACGGGATGGAGTCGTGGGCGACCAGGCCCGCGAACGAGCGGTCGGCGGAGGCGCTGACGAGCACGGTGGTGCGGTAGCCCCGGTTCGGCTCGATGACGTGCGTGACGGCGGTGGCGGTGTAGCGCCCGCTGAACGCGGCGCCGACGTTGCCCAGCGCGATCGGGACGCCCGCGCGCAGCTGCGGGTTGCCCTCCACCACGGCCTCCAGCTCGCCGTAGCCGGCGCTCAGCGACTCCTCCAGGGCCTTGGCGGCGGCGTCGGCCTCGGCCTGCGTGGCGTACGGGGTGCCCGCCGCCCCCAGC
>NZ_JBQGCX010000874.1:0-10832 GCF_052038725.1 Actinosynnema sp. | reverse complement strand
TCCCGCGGGCCCCGCCCGGAGGCCCGCCCGCGGCACCACTACCAGGCCCGGTCCAGCGGGCCGCCCGTGATGGTCATCGCCACGACTATCACCGCGAGCCCCATCGCCGAGTACAGCAGCGCGTCCACGCCGCGCCCCCGGATCGCGATCAGCCCCGCCTGCACGTCGCTCACGAGCACCCGCAGCACCGCCGCGATCAGCAGCGCGACGCCGATCAGCACCACGCCCTCGCGCCAGTTGTACTGCAGGATGCGGACCAGACCGACCAGCGTCACCCCGAGCACCAGCGCGAACGGCAGGTGCTGGCCCGCCGCCCCCCGCCAGCCCTGTTGCGGCATCAGCTCCACCGTTCCACCAATCAGACCGCGTCGAGGCCGCGCTCGGCCGCCTCGACCGTGTTGGTCAGCAACATCGCGATGGTCATCGGACCCGCACCGCCGGGGATGGGGGCCAGGAACCCGGCCACCTCGGCGACGTCCGGGTGGACGTCGCCCACGAGGCCCTGCTCGGTGCGGGTGATGCCGACGTCGACCACGGCGGCACCCGGCTTGATCATGTCAGCGGTGATCAGACCGGGGCTGCCCGCACCCGCGACGACCACGTCGGCGCGCCGCACCTCGGCCGCCAGGTCCTTCGTGCCGGTGTGGCACAGGGTCACCGTGGCGTTCTCGCTGCGCCTGGTCAGCAGCAGCCCGATCGGCCTGCCGACCGTCACCCCGCGCCCGACCACCGTGACGTTCGCGCCCGCCAGCGGCACGTCGTAGCGCCGCAGCAGCTCCACCACGCCGCGCGGCGTGGCGGGCAGCGGGGCCTCGTCGCCGAGCACGAGCTTGCCCAGGTTCACCGGGTGCAGGCCGTCGCCGTCCTTGGCCGGGTCGATCCGCTCCAGGATCGCGTTCGCGTCGAGGTGCCGCGGCAGCGGCAGCTGCACGATGTACGCGGTGCAGGCCGGGTCGGCGTTCAGCTCGTCGATGACGGCTTCGAGCTGCTCCTGCGTGGTGTCCGCGGGCAGGTCGCGGCGGATCGACGTGATGCCGACCTTCGCGCACGCCGAGTGCTTGCCCTTCACGTAGGAGTGCGAGCCGGGGTCGTCGCCGACGAGCACGGTCGCCAGGCCGGGCGTCACACCGCGTTCGGCCAGCGCGGCCACCCGCGTGCGCAGGTCTTCGAAGATCGCATCCCTGGTTGCCCTGCCGTTGAGGGTCGTCGCCGTCACAGCGCCCATCTTCGCATCACCCCCGGCTCGGGAGCGCGGCGACCACCACCGCCAGCAGGGTGAGCGCGGTGCCGACGACGGTCACCGCCGCGAGCGGCTGACCTGCGGTGGGGACCACCACGTCGACCGCGAGCGCCCCCACCAGCTGCCCCGCCACCTGGGACATCCCGAGCAGCAGCACGCCGGTCCAGCGCACCGCGAGCACCGCCGTGCTGATCGTCACGATGCCCAGCGCGCCGCCGACGTACAGCCACGGCTCACCCGGCGCGGTGGTGGGCGGGCCGCCCAGCGCGAGGTCCACCGCGCACACCGCGAGCAGCACCACCGTGCCGGTCAGGAAGTTCACCATCGTGGTCACCGGCGTGCTCCGCGACGCCTCGCGCACCAGGCCGTTGACCGCCTGCTGCCAGCCGAGCCCGATCCCCGCGAGCGCGGGCAGCAGCGCGGGCCACAGGTTCGCGGGCGTGCCGAGGTCGTCCGACACGGCCACCACCACGGCCGCCACGGCCAGCGCGGCCCCCGCCACCCTGGGCGCCGTCAGCGGGCGCGGACCGGCGGGGCCGATGCCTGCGCGGTCCACGAACAGGCTGCTCACGGTCTGCGCGGCGACCACGGCCACGGTGAACAGGGCGACGCCGAGCACGCTCACGGTCAGGCCCTGCGTGGACACCAGGAACGCCCCGCACGCCCCGCCCGCGCACTGCCACCACCGGATGCGGCCCTCGCGCAGCGCCGAGCGCAACCGGGCCACGCCCTCCCGGCCCCGGCGGGTCGTGGGAACCGCGAGCAGAAGCAGCAGCAGCCCGCCGCCGAACGAGACCAGCGCGGCGAGGAAGCCGTCGCCGAGTGCGCGGCCCAGCTCGCCGTTGATCCGGCCCTGGACCGCGAGGAACAGGCCGCCCGCGAACGAGATCAGCGCCCCCAGCGCCCGCAGACCGGCGCGCACGGGCTCGGCGGGCGAGGGGGAGGAGGGGGACGAGGGGGCGCCTGCCCGGTCGGCGGGGGAGCGGTGGTCGGGTGCTGGCACTGGCGGTCCTCTGCTGCTCGGGTGCGGGGAGGGGGAGGAGGGGCGGGGGTGGGCCGGGAGGCAGTGTGCGCGGTCGGGCGGCGGCGCGGTAGGTCGCGGTCGATGTCGTGGTGGATGTCGCGGTGGATGTCGTGGTGCGGATGTCCACGTGCGGCGGCGGTGTCTTGGGTACGGTCGGGTGATCGCCACTTTCGCGCTTACGGGAGTTGCCCGAATGACCACGACGCAGTCCTCCGGTCCGGACGGGGCCGAGGAGCGGCATCGGGAGCTGGTGCAGGTGATCGGCGAGGCGCTGCTGGGCGTCGCGCCCGAGGGGTTCCTGCGCGTCGACCTGGTCGTGCGGATCAGCGTCGCCGCGCGCGACCTGACCGCCACCGCCTACCTGGCGGACGGCCGGTCGCTCGGGCTCGCCGTGCCGGAGGGGGTGGCCGACGCGTTCGCCGAGCTGCGGCAGCTCGTCCACGTCCCCGGCCGGGGCACCTGGTTCTCGGCGCGCTGCGCGGTGAACGCCCCCGCGGACATCCACGTCGGCTACAACTTCGACCACGACCCGAAGTGGGACCCGGAGGTCCCGGCCGCGCACTACGCCCGCGACCTGGAAGCCTTCCCCCGCGACGAGGCCTACCTGCCGGACTGGCTGCGCGACCGCCTCGCGCAGGCCCACGACGAGGAGCAGAGAGCATGACCGGCCCGCTGTTCACGGCCGACGACCAGGGAGCCGTCCTCGACTCGGTGGCCGCGCTGCTCGCCCACCGGCTGCCCGGCGACTGGGAGCGGCTGCTGCTGGAGGTGCGGGTGATGGGCGGCCACGTCGAGTCGTCCACCTCGCTGCTGGACCTGCACGGCCGCGAGTCCGCCTGGGAGCTGCCCGAGGAGGCCCTGCCGCTCCTGCTGCACCTGCGGGAGGGCATGGCCGACCCGGTCCACGGGGCCTGGTTCGCGCTGCGCCTGCGGCTGACCCACCCCGGCGAGTACTCGGCCGAGCAGGACTGGGACTCCGAGCCCGCGTGGACGCACCGCCCGCCGGAGCGCCAGTACGTGGAGGAGCTGGCGCTGCACCCGCGCGCCGACGTGGAGATCCCCGGCTGGCTGCGCGAGCGGGCCGGGCTGCCCGAACCCGCGCCGGTGCACGCCGCGCCGCTGTTCGACGGGGTCGACGGGCAGGGCACGCCGACGTTCGAGCGCAGGCCCGCCGTGCACCCGCAGGAGCGCGACGACGTGCTCGCCTACCTGGAGTCCGCGCCGGTCGTGCTGCCCGCGCCCGGCGACGGCTCGGACGCGCTCGACCCGGCCCGCTCGGCCTCGGTGCCGATGGGCTTCCACAGCGACGGCACGTGGGTGTGGGCCGCCGGGTCCGCGTACTACCTGCGCGAGCACGGCGTGCCGGTGCTGCCGCAGCTCGTCCAGCACATCAGGGACAACGACTACCGGGTGCCCGAGGTGGACGAGGCCGCGCGCGAGCGGGCCACCGCCGTGGCGAGCGGGCGGGTGCCGGGGGCCCCGGTGCCGCCGCACCGCCCGCGCGGCATCTCGGAGGCCGACCAGCGCGCCCTGGAGCACCTGCGCGCCCGGCTCGACCACTACGGGGTCGCGCCGAGCGAGTACTCGATCGTCGAGCCCAAGCCGGACGCGCTGGTGATCGAGCCCGCGCCCGGCGAGCGGGGCTGGCAGGTCCAGTTCTGGGACGCCTCGCGCGGACCGCAGGGCAGGCCGGTCGTGCACCGGCACGCGGGCGACGCGGCTCGGGCGCGGCTGGGGCAGCTGCTCTGGGACGACGGGCGGGACTCGGCGCGCGCGGCCAGGCTCCGCGACGCGCAGGGCCCGGCGACCGGTCCGGTCCGGACGGTCGCGGGCATCCAGCCGATGCCGGACGAGCCGCCGCTGTCGCTGTTCCGCGACCACGAGCCGGTGCTGCTGACCGCCGGGACCGAGGTGGACCGGCACGGGGCCGAGAACGGGAACCTGGTGTACGCGGCCAGGACCCCGGAGGTGAACCGCTCGCTGCCCAAGGAGTTCTACGAGCGGCAGTACCACGTGTACCGGGTGCAGCGGCCCATCCCGGCGCTGCGCGGCGTCGCGGTGCCGTGGTTCGAGCAGGTCGGCGGCGGCTCGGGGTTCTTCCTCGCCCGTTCGGTGCGGGACTTCTTGCACGACGGGAGCCTCGTGGAGGTGTTCGGACCGACGTCCGCGCCACCCCGGCCGTGAGCCCGCGGCCCCCGGCACCGCGCGGGTTACTCCGTTCGGTGCAACGGGGGGCCGTGCGCGCACCGGGAGTCGCGGGGGAAGATGGTGCACGTGTCCGAGCCCAAGCCGTTGAACCCGACCGAGCAGGACGCGCTGGTCAAGCAGATCGGCCTCACCCTGATGCGCGCCGCGCCGGAGGAGTGGCGGCACGTCACCGCGGACTACCGCGCGACCGGTCGGTACTTCGAGCTGGCCGCCGAGGTCCGCGGGGTCGACGGGTCCGCGCGCACCTGGTCGCCGCCGCAGGAGGTGGCGCAGCTCTTCGCGCGCCTGCGCGCGGGCATGTACCGGGAGGGCCGGGGGAGCTGGTCCAACGCGCGCTACCAGCTCGACCACCCGTCGAGCTACAACCTCGACTTCGACCGCGCCGAGCCCACCTGGCAGAACCCGCCGCCGCAGCAGGCCTACCTGGACGAGGTGCGCTTCTTCCCGCGCACCGACGAGAACACGCCGGAGTGGCTGCGGCGCAGGGTCAAGGACGCTGGTGGGGCTGGTGGGGCTGGTGTGGGTGCTGGTGCTGGTGCGGCTGGCGCTGGTGCGCCGGGTGCGCCGCAGGGGGCTCCCGGCGGGGCGGCTCCCGGTGGGGCGCAGGGGGCGGGCAAGCCCGCTGCCGCCGCCGGGGCTGGTGGAGGGGGTGGCGCGTCTGCCGTCGCTCCCGCCGGTGACCGGGCTCCCGGTGGCGATCGCGCGCCTGGCGGTGCCGAGGCGCGGTCCGGTGGGCAGCGGTTCCGCAGCACCCGCGTGTTCGACGGCGCGGGCGCGGGCGGGCGGCCCACGGTCAACCGGCCCCCGGTGTCCGACGCGGACCGCGAGCTGCTGCTGAACTACCTGGACCGGGCGCCCGTCGTGGTCGCCGGGCGCGGGTTCGACGCGGACGTGCTCGACCCGGACGTGCCGCAGGTCGTGCCGGTGGCGTTCCAGACGGACGGCACGTGGATCTGGCCCGCGGCGGTCGCGTACTACCTGCGTGGTTACGGGGTTCCGCCCGAGGCCGAGCTGGTGTCGTGGGTCCGGTCGCACGACTTCGTGCTGCCGGAGGTGGCGGAGGAGACCAGGCAGGCCGCCGCGGTGACCCTCGGGGCCGCCGCCGCGCCGCAGGGGACGCCGCTGCCCAAGACGCCGGTGCAGGTCAAGCCGGTGGCGTCGGCGCTGCAGGAGCAGGCCACGACGGTCGCGCCCCGGCCCGAGGCGCCGGGTGCGCCGGGTGCGCCGGGTGTGAAGGGCGGCGGGGTCGGCGGGGTCGGGGCTGGTGACGGTGGTCGGGAGGCCGCTGGGCAGCCCGGTCCCGTGCAGCCAGGGGCCCGTGGTGGTGATCGGGCGCTGACCTTCGAGGAGGTCAAGCAGCAGAACATCAACTACGGGACGGGTGGGCCGCCCTACCGGGTCACGTTCGAGGAGGAGGGGCCGGTCGCGGACGATCGGCACCAGCGCGAGTCCTACGTGGACGGCATGGATCTCTTCGCGCCCGGTTCCTACGAGCGGGAGAAGGCCGAGGAGAGCACCAAGGCCTGGAACCCGTTCGGCGAGGAGCCCGTCGACGAGCCCGAGCAGCCCGAGCAGCCCGCTGCCGGTGCGAGTGCGGCGCGGGGTGCGGAGCCCGAGGGCGGTTCCCCGCTCGGGCGCGACGAGGTCGACGAGACCGCCCCCGAGCCCGAGGAGCGCCGGGACGACGAGCGCCGGGACGACGAGCGCGCGCGTGACCGCGGGGCGGACGAGCTGGGGCTCGGTGCGCTGAAGCCGAGCGACATCCGGGGCGCGGCGGCCGAGGAGGCCGACGTCCGGCCTGAGGACGACGAGCCGGAGGAGCGCGCCTCCGAGGAGGCTGCGCGGTACGAGTCGGCGCAGGCCACGCAGTACATGGGGCCCGTGGTTCTGGGGGGTGGGCCCGGTGACGGCCCGCGTGACCAGGACGTGGACCACGAGGGCCATGAGGACCGCGAGGACCGCGCGGATCGAGAGGACCGAGAGGACCGCGAGGACCGCGAGGACGAACGGGCCGAGGTCGAGCCCGAGGCCGAGCGGTTCGACGACCGGGACCGTCGCCGGGAGGACGAGCGGCACGAGGAGCGGTTCGAGGACGAGCGTCCTGAGCCGTTCTCGGCGACCGAGCCTGACCGGTTCGAGGCCACCAAGCCGGAGCGGTTCGAGGCGACCAGCCCGGAGCGGTTCGACCGGGCCGAGGCCGATCGGTTCGAGGCCGCCGAGCCCGAGCACTTCGAGGCGACCGAGCCGGAGCGGTTCGAGGCCACGAGCCCGGAGCGGTTCGAGGCGACCGAGCCCGAGCTGTTCAACGCCACCGAGCCGGAGCGGTTCGAGGCGACCGAGCCGGACAGGTTCGACGCGGTCGAGGCGGACCGGTTCGAGGCGACCCGGCCCGAGCGGTTCGAGGCGACGAGCCCGGAGCGGTTCGACGCCGCCGAGGCGGACCGGTTCGAGGACGAGGACGGGGACGAGGACGGCGGGTTCGGCGCCGAGTCGGGCCGGTCCGGGAAGCCGCTGGCCGGGCCGCAGGCCACCCAGCACATGGATCCCGTCGCCCTGCTCGCGGACGAGCGGCCGGACGAGCGGGCCGAGGTGCGGGCTGATGCGCGGGTCGGCGAGCGGCTCGGTGAGCGGCTCGGTGAGCGGGTCGATGCGCGACTCGGCGAGCGTTCCGATGAGCGGGCCGACGTGCGGTTCGGCGAACGGGCCGATGAGCGGACCGATGTGCGGGCCGACGAGCGGGCTGATGTGCCTCGGTTCGAGGACGACTCCCGGACCACCCCCACGCCTTTCGACCCCTCGCCGGAGTTCGAGGAGCGCCGGGCCGAACCGGCGCGGGGCGTCACGCCGGACGAGAACGACCACCTGCGCGGCCTGCGGCAGACGCTGGCCGAGTTGAACGTGCCGCCCACGGCCTACCTGATCGGCGACGACCAGGTCGACCGCACGTGGGTGCTCCGGTTCGACGGGCGCCGCTGGGTGGTCGGCTGGTACGACCAGGGGCTCGCCAACCCGTCGACGTTCGACAAGGTCGAGGACGCCGGGTCGTTCCTGGTCGGCAAGCTGGTGATGGCGGGGATGCGCGCGCCGCGCCCGCCGATGCCGCCGCCCGGTCGCCCGCAGCCGCCGCAGCAGCCCCGGCCGCCGATGGCGGGCAACGGGTTCCGGCCCGGACCGCCGCCGCCCCCCCGACCGGTCGAGCCGCAGGCCGAGGCGACCCCGCCGAAGCAGGCGCCCGCCGCGTCCCCGGCCCCGGCCGCCGCGGTTCGGGCGTGGCCGATCAACCCGATGAACGGCGAGCCGCCGCTGACGCTGTTCCGGCACAAGCAGATGGTCGAGCTGCCCGCGGGCACCGAGGTCGACCGGTACGGCAGCGGGGAGGGCAACCTGGTCTACAAGATCGGGACGCCGTTCCCGCACCGGTCGCTGGTGCCCTCGTGGATCAACCGGCCGTACCGGGCGTACCGGCTGCGGCGCAGCGTCGAGGTGCTGACCGGGACCGCCGTGGCGTGGTTCGAGCAGCCCGGTGGTGGCACGGCCTACCTGCTGCCCAAGACGATCGACGACATGCTCGCCGACGGCGTGCTGGTCGAGGTCGCGGACCAGGAGGCGCCCGTCCACTGAGGGCGGGGTGAGAGCGGCTGAGGGGCCGGGACCGCGGTGGTCCCGGCCCTTCGGCGTTCTAGGACCGCGCCGGCGGCGTATCTAGGACTGCACCAGCAACCCGTGCGCGGCGGCGAAGGCCACGGCGGTGTCGAGGTCGACCTTCGCCCCGCGCAGCACGCCCTGCACCAGGCCGTTCGCGTCCAGCCGCGCCCCGCGCAGGTCGGCGTCCACCAGCTTCGTCCCGGTCAGCCGCGCCCCGGACAGGTCGGCCCCGCGCAGGTCGGCGCCGGTGAGGTTCGCGGACTCCAGGTTCGCCTCGCGCATCCGCAGACCGGCCAGCGAGGCCTTGGGGAGGACCGCGCCGCTGAGGCTGACCAGGGTCAGGTCGGTCTCGGTGATGGTGATCGGCCGCATCGAGCAGTCCACGAACATCGACCCGAGCAGCGAGCAGGAGGCGAACACCGCCCCGCCGAGCACCGCGCGGTCGAAGCGGCAGGAGCGGAACGCCGAGGTGGTGTGCCGGGAGTCGCCGAGGTCGGTGCGGGTGAACTTGCAGTCGGTGAACGTGCAGCCCCTGGTGACCAGGCCGCGCATGTCCGCCTCGGAGAAGTCGCAGCCCACGAACGACTTCCGCTCCCACACCTGCTCGTACAGCACGGCGTCGGTGTAGTCCTCGCCGACGACCTGCTCCAGTTCGATCTCCGGGTTGTCCACTGTCACACCCTCGCACGGCCCGTTGGTTGGTAACCTCCGGACCACCGGGCAACCCCGCCCGGTGCGCGGTCCCGGAGTAGAGACCGCCGCTGACAGGCCTGCCTGCCTAGTGGTCGACCCCGAGGACTGAAGCCCGCATCCGTCTTTCGGGAAGGCTCCATGACCCGCACGCCCGTGAACGTCACCGTTACCGGCGCGGCCGGCCAGATCGGCTACGCCCTGCTGTTCCGCATCGCCTCCGGCCACCTGCTGGGTCCCGACGTCCCGGTGCGCTTGCGGCTGCTGGAGATCCCGCAGGCCGTGAAGGCCGCCGAGGGCACCGCGATGGAGCTGGACGACTGCGCGTTCCCGCTCCTGGACGGCATCGACATCACCGACGACGCCACCAAGGCGTTCGACGGCGTCAACGTCGCCCTGCTCGTGGGCGCCCGCCCCCGCACCAAGGGGATGGAGCGCGGCGACCTGCTCCAGGCCAACGGCGGCATCTTCAAGCCCCAGGGCGAGGCGATCAACGCGGGCGCGGCGGACGACGTGCGCGTCCTGGTGGTCGGCAACCCGGCCAACACCAACGCCCTGATCGCCCAGCAGCACGCGCCGGACGTCCCGGCCGAGCGGTTCACCGCCATGACCCGCCTCGACCACAACCGGGCGCTCTCGCAGCTCGCGAAGAAGCTCGGCGTGTCGGTGGACGACATCAAGAAGCTCACGATCTGGGGCAACCACTCGGCCACCCAGTACCCCGACCTGTTCAACGCGGAGGTGGCGGGCAAGAACGCCGCCGAGGCCGTGAACGACCAGGCGTGGCTGGAGAACGAGTTCATCCCGACCGTGGCCAAGCGCGGCGCCGCGATCATCGAGGCTCGGGGTGCGTCCTCGGCGGCGTCGGCGGCGAACGCTGCGCTGAACCACATCCACGACTGGGTGAACGGGACGGCTGAGGGCGACTGGGTGTCGATGGCGATTCCGTCGGACGGGTCGTACGGGGTGCCCGAGGGGCTGATCTCCTCGGTCCCGGTGACGGTCAAGGATGGGAAGTACTCGATCGTCCAGGGGCTGGAGATCAACGAGTTCTCGCGGGCCCGGATCGACGCCTCCGTGGCGGAGCTGGTCGAGGAGCGCGACGCGGTGAAGGCCCTCGGGCTGATCTGAGCCGGTGAGCTGAGCCGGTGGGTTGAGTTGGGCCGGTGAGCTGGCTGGTCCGCTGAGCCGCTGGTGGGAGCGCGGTGAATCACGGGGAGGGGTCGCGTGTGGCGGCCCCTCCCCGTGGCATGTTGGGGGTGTGACGACTCCTTGGCCTGTGCCTGAAGCCCAGATCCCTGTTGGTACCCATCCCGCGCTGGCGGCGACCGCGCGGGCCGCTGCGCGCGCCTACGGTGAAGCCAGGGGGCGGTACACCCGGTTGGAGTTGCGGGAGGAGGTCGCGCTCGGGGCGGATGGGACTCCGACGATGCGGGTGGACCGGATCGTGGAGGACGCGATCCTGGAGGCCTGCGCCGAGGTCGGGGTGAACCTGCTGTCCGAGGAGGCCGGGTTCGTCGACAACGGGTCCGCGGCGACGTTGTGCATCGACCCGGTGGACGGGTCGGCCAACGCGGCGCTGGGGGTGCCGCTGTCGTGCTACGCGGGCGCGCTGGTGCTGGACTCGGAGCCGGTTGAGGCGTTGACGGTGTGGTTCGACACCGGGCGGGCCTGGGGGGCTCGGGCGGGGGAGGCCGCGGCGTTCCGGACCACCGGGCGGACGTCGTTGGACGGGGCCTCGGTGTGCTTGCTGCGGCCCAAGCGCGGGACTGAGGAAGCCTGGATGCGGGTTGCGAACCGGGCTGATCGGATTCGGGTTTTGTGCACGACCTGTTTGGAGACCGCGTTCGTGGCGGAGGGGTCGGTGGACGCGTTCGCTGATCCGGGGTCGGATACGCATCGGTTGATGGATTTGATCGCGGCGTTGGTCACGGTGCCTGCGGCGGGTGGGGTTTTGTTGGACCTGCGGGGGCGGCCGTTGGAGTTCGACTTGGATTTGTCGCGGAGGTGGTCGGGGATCGCGGC
>NZ_JBQGCX010000873.1:0-4428 GCF_052038725.1 Actinosynnema sp. | reverse complement strand
GGCCTGCGCTACCAGCTGTTCTTCGACGAGCGCTCGCTCGACGGCGACGTCGTGAAGGACTTCGGCGGCGTCAACGTCGTGGTCGACCGCATGAGCGCGCCCTACCTCATCGGCGCCAGCATCGACTTCGTCGACACGATCGAGAAGCAGGGGTTCACCATCGACAACCCGAACGCCGGCGGATCCTGCGCCTGCGGCGACTCGTTCCACGGATCGACCGCCCTCAGGCGGAGCAACGGCCCCGGCGCCACCACCGGGTGGGGCCGGGGCCGTTCGCGTGCTCGGTGACGTCCGGCGGCGGCCGAGCGCTCGCGGTCCGGGCGGGGGCGCCCGAGGAGGACCGGGAGGGCTCAGGCCCGGCTCAGGCCGTACGAGTCCAGGTCCGCGACCTGCCGGTAGTTGCTCTCGGCCACCCGCCACGGCGCGGCGGCGCGCTGCTCGGGCAGGTGCGCGTGGCCCGGCTCCGGGCGCAGCTCCGACGGGATGTCGGTGCAGTCCGCGATGAGTTCTTCCAGCGTGTCGGCTTCATCCTGGGTGTTCACGCCCGAAACGTAACCGGCCCACGAGCTTGACAAAAGTCCTACTGGGAAGTAATGGGCTTCTACCGACGGGTAATGGTCGGTAAGGGTCAACCCGCCCCGGCGTCCGCGAGCCGCCCGGCGCCCGTCCACCCGGCCTGGCGAGCGGAAATGTGACCCACCTCTCGACCAACCGCCGATCGGCCCGGATCGCGCCCCGCCCCTGAAGCGCGAAGGGCGCGGGCCGCCGTGGTGACGACCCGCGCCCGCAAGCCCGAAGCATCGGGGACCCGCTGCTCAGGACCCCGCTCGCGCGGTGGTCAGAGCTTGACCGGGTACTGCGGCTCCGGGATCTGCGGCCGGATGCGGCCCTCGACGAAGATGCCGTGCCAGATCATGAACACCAGCAGCGCCCAGATGCGGCGGCTGTGGTCCGCCACCCCGTTGCGGTGGTCCTCGATCAGGCGCAGCACCGCGTCCTTGTCGATGTACTGGTCGGTCTGCGACTGCCGGACGTTGTCCACCGCCCAGTCGTGCATCTCGTCCTTGAGCCAGTGCCGGATCGGCACCGGGAAGCCCAGCTTCTTCCGGTTCAGCACGTGCGCCGGGACGATGTCCCTGATCGCCCTGCGCAGCGCGTGCTTGGTCGTCTCCCTGGTGAGCTTGAGCTCCGACGGCACCTGCGACGCGATCCGGAAGACCTCCGGGTCCAGGAACGGCACCCGCAGCTCCAGCGAGTTCGCCATGGTCATCTTGTCGGCCTTGACCAGGATGTCGCCGCGCAACCAGGTGAACAGGTCGACGTGCTGCATCCGGGTGACCGGGTCCCAGTTCGCCGACTCCCGGTAAGGGCCTGCCGTGACGTCCATGTGGGACACCGCCGGGTCGTAGGTGCGCAGCACCTGGCGCAGCTGGTCGTCCAGGAAGATCCGGGCGTTGCCGTAGTAGCGCTCCTCCAGGGTCAGCGCGCCCCGCCGCAGCAGGTCCTTGCCGCGCACGCCCTGCGGGATCTTCGTCGACACCCGGCCCATGGCCTTGCGCAGCGCGCTCGGCACCTTGTCGAACGGCGCCAGCGACAGCGGCTCGCGGTAGATCGTGTACCCGCCGAACAGCTCGTCCGCGCCCTCGCCGGACAGCACGACCTTCACGTACCGCCGCGCCTCGCGCGCGATGAACCACAGCGGCACCAGCGCCGGGTCCGCCACCGGGTCGTCCAGGTACCAGGTGATCAGCGGCAGGGCGTCCATCATCTCCTGCGCCGACACCGGCCTGACCACGTGCTTGACCCCGATCGCGGCGGCCGACTCGGCGGCCACGTCGATCTCGGAGTAGCCCTGCCGCTCGAACCCGGTGGTGAACGTGATCAGGTCCGGGTTGTGCTGCTTGGCCAGCGCCGCGACCACGGTGGAGTCGATGCCGCCGGACAGGAACGAGCCGACCGTGACGTCCGCGCGCATGTGCTTGGCGACCGAGTCGCGCAGCGCCTCGGTGATCTCGTCGTACAGGCGGTTCGCGTCCGCGTCGCCGTGCACGGTCCTCGGCCGGAACGTGGCCGGGAAGTACCGCTCCACCACCGGGGTGCCGCCGGGGGTGACGGTGAACGAGGTGCCGGACTCGATGCGGTGAACACCGCTGTGCATCGACTCGGGCTCGGGCACGTACTGGAGCGTCAGGTAGTGCTGGAGCGCCTTGCGGTCGACCTGCGGCTGCACGCCCAGGGCGTTGACCAGCTCCAGGACCGACTTCTTCTCGCTGGAGAACGCCACCCCGCCGGGACCGGCCGAGTAGTACAGCGGCTTGATGCCGAACGGGTCGCGGGCGCCGAAGACGACCTTGCGCGCGCTGTCCCAGATGACGAACGCGAACATGCCGCGCAGCCGGGCCACCGCGGCGGGCCCCATGTAGTGGTAGGCGGCGACGATCGTCTCGCTGTCGCCGTCGGTGGCGAACCGCGCGCCGTAGCGCTCGGTCAGCTCCGCCCGCAGCTCCAGGTAGTTGTAGATCTCGCCGTTGAACAGCATCGCGTACCGGCCGGGCGCCTCCGGCGGGCCCCACAGCATCGGCTGGTGCGAGTGCTCGATGTCGATGATGGACAGCCGGTTGAAGCCGAAGACGACCTCACCGCCCTGCCAGGTGCCGCTCTCGTCGGGGCCGCGGTGCCGCTGGCAGCGCAGAGCCCCCGCCACCGCCGAACGCGCTCGCTGGGCGTCGCTCTCGCTAGGGCAAACAAGTCCTACCAGGCCGCACACGGCGTAGCACCTTTCGTGTGGTGTGGAGAAGAGCCCAGTATGCCGGGACTACTTCGTGTGACCGAAACTGCACCGCACCCGCCCCGCCCCCGAGGGGTGACCGCCTTCGCGCTGGGTTACGCTCCCGCATGATCCGGCAAGGACCCAGGTACTTCGTCCTTTTGTCCTTGCCCGCGAATTTCCTGCAGCGAGGAGGCGGCGAGCAGTGGGCCTGAAGGAGGGCACCAGGGCAGCGCGGTTGGCCAAGGTCACCGGGCTGGTGGGCCTGGTCGGCATCGGGGCCACGGGTTGCTCCACGGATGAGGTGCTCCGCTTCGGCTGGCCGGTTTCGGTCACGCCGCAGGCGGAGGCGATGCGCGAGCTGTGGACCTGGTCGGTCGTCGCGGCCCTCGTGGTGGGTGTGATCGTGTGGGGCCTGATCCTCTGGGCCGTCGCGTTCCACCGCAAGAAGAGCGAGGAGCTGCCGCGCCAGGTCGCGTACAACCTGCCGCTGGAGCTCGTGCTCATCGTCGTACCCACGGTGATCGTGGCGGTCCTGTTCTACTTCACGGCGGTCACCCAGAACTACGTGACCGACAAGTCCCAGGACCCGGACGTGACGGTCGACGTCATCGGCTTCCAGTGGAACTGGGAGTTCCAGCACCGGGACGCCAAGGTCGAGGGCACCGACCAGCCGGTCAGCACCGTCGGGACCTCGACGGAGATCCCCATGCTGGTCCTGCCCGCCGAGAAGCGCATCCGGTTCGTCCTGCGCTCCACGGACGTGATCCACTCGTTCTTCGTCCCGGAGTTCCACTTCAAGCGGGACGTCTTCCCCGAGCCGGAGAAGAACAACCAGGACAACGTGTTCCAGATCGACCAGATCGACCGCCCCGGCTCCTTCGTCGGGCGCTGCGCCGAGCTGTGCGGCACGTACCACGCGGTGATGAACTTCGAGGTCCGCGCGCTGCCCGCCGCCGACTACGACCGGTACATCGAGCTGCGCACCCAGGTGAACGAGGCCACCGGCAAGCCGTACACCAACGCCGAGGCGCTCACCGAGATGAACTGCGGCGAGCTGTGCACGCCGTACGCCGTCACCACCCAGCCGTTCGACACCGACCGGACCGCCCGCGAGGCGTCCGGCGCGGGCAGCAAGTAGGAGAGCCCCGATGAAGGTCGAATCTCGGGTCTTTGACCTGGTCACTGGCTTCTCGTTCCTGATGACGATCGTGTACGCCTACTGGACGTGGGCGGACACGACCCACGTCGAGCCGGTCGGCACGGTCGCGCTGGCGCTGACCGGTGGGCTCGCGCTCCTGGTCGGCACGTACTTCCGGTTCATCGCGCGGCGCATCGAGGTGCGCCCGGAGGACAACCCGGACGCCGAGATCAGCGACGGAGCGGGCGAGCTGGGCTTCTTCAGCCCCGGCTCGTACTGGCCGGTCGCGCTGGCCGCCGCCGCCGCCGTCACCGGCGTCGCCCTGGCGTTCTGGCTGATCTGGCTGCTGGTGATCGGTGTCGTGCTGATCGTCCTGACCGTCGGCGGCCTGGTGTTCGAGTACCACACCGGTCCCGCGCACGACTGAGCCCCACGCGCCGAAGGGCCCCGCCACCTCCGGGTGGCGGGGCCCTTTTCGCTTTTCCGGGGGCAGCTCCCGGCCTGAACTGATCCAGGTCGG
>NZ_JBQGCX010000872.1:0-3142 GCF_052038725.1 Actinosynnema sp. | reverse complement strand
ACGGGGGCGCGCAGGGCGGTGGCCTCGTCGGTGCGCAGCCCGTCGAGCCGGTGCACGTCGACCCCCGGCAGGTCGAGCATGGTCGTGCGGCTGGTGCACAGCACCGCGCCGGTGTCGGCGGGGCGCAGGGGCTCCACGTGCGCGCTGCCCGCCGCGTCGTCGAGCACGACGAGGAGGCGCCTGCCCGCCGTGGCGCTGCGGAACAGGGCTGCGCGGGTCGCGACGTCGGAGGGGATGTGCTCGTCGGACACCCCGAGCGCGCGCAGGAACCCGGCGAGCACGTCGTGGGGGGTGGCGGGCCTTCCGGTGCTGCCGCCCAGGTCGGCGTGCAGCTGCCCGTCGGGGAAGCGGTCGCGGACCCGGTGGGCGGCGTGCACGGCCAGTGCGGTCTTGCCGACGCCGGGCCGTCCGACGACGGCGACGACCCCGCCCCGGCCGGAGCGGCACAGGTGGTCGGCGAGGCAGGTCAGCTCGTGGTCGCGGCCGGTGAAGTCGGCGGTGTCGGCGGGCAGTTGCGCGGGCGCCTTGGCGGTGGGCCTGGGGCGGACGGCGCCGCCGGGGTGGGTGAGCGGTTCACCGGCGATGATGCGCCGTTGCAGCTCCTGCAGGCGGGGGCCGGGTTCGAGGCCGAGGGAGGCCACCATGGTGGCGCGGCCCGCGCGGTAGACCGCGAGGGCGTCGGCGCGGCGGTGCGAGAGGTACAGGGCGGTCATGAGCTGGGCGCGCAGGTGCTCGCGCAGCGGGTACTCGGCGACCAGCACGCGCAGTTCGCTGACCAGTTCGGCGTGGCAGCCGGTGGCCAGCTCGACGTCCAGGCGCTCCTCCAGCACCGAGAGCCTGCGCTCCTCCCAGTGCGCGGCCATGGTCTGCACGGTGGGGCTGGCGAGCTCGGCCATCAGCGGGCCGTGGAACAGCGCGAGCGCGGACCGGTACTCGGCGATCGCGGCGGAGACCTCGCCGCGGCGGTGCAGCTCGCGCGCCGTGCGCACCCCGTCCTCGAACAGGTGGGCGTCGAGCACACCGCCGTCCATGCGCAGCTGGTAGCCGCCGGAGACGGTCTCGATGAGCTCAGCCGGGGCGCCCGCCTGCTCGAACGCGGTGCGCAACCGCCACACGCAGGTCTGGATCTGCTTGTCGGCGGTGGCGGGCGGGGTGGCGCCCCACACCGCGTCGACGAGCCTGCCGACGGGGACGAGCTTGTCGATGTTGATCAGCAGCAGCGCCAGCACGGTGAGCTGGCGGCTGCGACCGACGCGGACGGGGAGCCCGTCTACGGTGACCGAAACCGGACCGAGGATCTGGAAGAACAATCCTTTCTGCCGATTTACCGCGCGCATCGCTTCCCCGCTCATGTGCGCCCCCTCGCAGAAAAATAAAAATGGAGAAAAAGGAAACCCCCCAGGCGGTCACACCTACCCGCGAACCCGAGTTCCCCAGATTCCGCCGCCCGACGAATTCAACCACGGAGCCGCATACCGATCAACATCCGAGAACAGGACCACCCTGTTGGACTAGAATAACCTTCCCCGATAGGGATCATTTGCGGTGGAGTTTTGACTTCGCTTCGCGCACACCCAGAGGAACCCTTCGAAAGGGTTCCGCACACCTGCGGCACCGCCCCGGCCTGCGCAGATGCCCACCCCCGCTCGGGCACGCACCGTGATGACACCGCCGGTTACACAGCGCTTCGCCCCTTGCGGACACAGCCGCCCAAACCGCCCGTACCGAACCCACCGAACGTTTCCCCGCAGGTCCTCGCGGTCACAGCCGTAGCGCACCGTTAACACGGTCGGCGCACCAAACCCATGATCAAATTACTCTCCGGTGACTTTCCGTGTCACCATCGATGATCTCGTCCTCCACGCGGCAAGCCTCGGCGACGATCATCGCGGCCAACTGCCGCATGAACTCCGGCGAAATCCCCATTCTGCTGCCGCGCGCGGCGTAAGCCTCCCGAACCGCGTCCCCCCGGTCGGGCTGCATCATCGGTATGCCCTTGGTCTTCTTCACCGCAGCAACTTCGGCGCACACGCGCAACCGGGCGGCCACCACTTCGGCCAACTGCTCGTCGAGCTGGTTGATGCGCTCGCGAAAAGGACCCAGGACTTCAGCCACCGACAACACCCCTTCGTGCTCGCGCGGAGCACACGGAATAAAGGACGACGGCGGCCACGATAAGGGCGGTCGCTCTCAGCGCGGTCTCAGCTCTTCGGGGTCGCCTCGAACAGCGCGCGGCAGTGCGCGCGCAGCGGTCCGGCCTGCTCTCCCAACGCGGCGGACAGCTCGGCGAGGCAGCGCGCGAAGCGGTCCGGGTCCGAGGCGAGCTCCCCCAGCCCGAGCAGGAAACCGGACATGCGCGCGCGGACCTCCGGGGCGTCGGGGTTGCCCGCCTGCACGTCGCGGTAGACCTCGGGGACCCCGCCGCTGATCCGCGCCAGGAGCGCGAGCACCGTGCGGTGCGGGGGCGGCGCGAGCTCGACGAGGACGTCCGGGCTGACACCGCTGGTGGCGACGACGTGCCCCAGCGCGAGCACCGCCGCGTGGGTGGCGGCCTGCATGACCGAGGCGGCCCGGTCGTGCTCGTCGGGCGACACCCGCGCCACCCGGCCGCCCGCCGCGCCGATCAACCGCTCCAGCGCGGCGACGCGCGGACCGGGCGCGATCGGCACGAGGGCGACCGCGCGCCCGGAGAAGCCCAGTTCGGGGGCGAACATCGGGTTGAGGCCGCAGGCCTGCAGCGCGTGGCGCGCGGCGAGCGCGGTGGCCAGCTCAGCCGCGGCGTGCTTGACCGAGAGCGTCTCCACCAGCAGCGCCCCCGGCGGGAGCAGCGGGGCGCAGGCGGACATCGCCGCGAGCGCTGGCCCCTCGGGGAGGGCGAGCACGACCGCGTCGGCGGCGCCCAGGGCTGCGCGCAGCGCGGCGTCGGGTCGGGTGGCGTCGGCCACCAGGGACGGGGCGCCGTCACCGGCCGAGGTCACGACGTCGACGGACGTCACCTCGGTGGAACCGGGGAAGAGGGCCCGCAGGAGGCGGCCCACCTGGCCCGCTCCCCCGATGACGACGACGCGGGCGAAGCGGGTGGGCTCGGGGTGGGCGGTCTCGGACCGGGAGGGCTCAAGGGGCACTGCTGATCTCCTGTCTG
>NZ_JBQGCX010000871.1:0-1983 GCF_052038725.1 Actinosynnema sp. | reverse complement strand
TACCCCGGGCTCGACATGGCCCCGTGGCGGTCGGCTGTCTGACGCGACGGGTTGAATGGCCCCGTGCCTCCCACACCGCCGCCCCCGGGCGTACGCCCCTGATGGCCCTCCTCGACGCCGAGGCGGGGCTCCTCGTCACTGCCGCGCCCGGCACCGCCAGCACCGCGCTGCGCGAGGCGCTCCTCGCCCGTACGTCCGTCACCGAGGTCCCGGCGAGCGGTGAGGTGCGCGCGGCCGGGATCGACGTCAAGCACGCGACCGTCGCTGAGCTGGTCCGCGCCGGCTTCGTCGAGGCCGACCACGGCTTGCGCATCGTGACGACGACGCGGAACCCGTTCGACTTCTACGTCGCCGAGTACGAGCGCACCCGCCGCCGGTGGGTGCACGAGCTGCCGGACCCCGGGTCCTGGGTGCACCAGACGCCCGGGGCGGTCGGGCGCATCGTGGACGCGGTGACGCTCGACTTCGATGCGTGGCTCGCGAAGGTCCTTGCCGAGCCGGGGCCGCGGCGGATCAACCGCGGGCACGTCGACGAGGCGGATGTCGTCCTGCGCATGGAGCACCTCGAGCACGACCTGCGCGAGCTCGCCGGCCTCGACCTCGCCGTACCCGCGACCAACGTCACCGACCGGGAGCGGGCCTACTGGCGGGCGTACGACGTCGGCAGCCGCAGGCTCGTCGAGGCTGCGCACGCGGACGACCTCGCGCTGTTCGGCTACGTGTTCTGAGGGCGCGTCCAAACGTGAGAACCCATATATTCGCTCTATCGCAAGTCGCTCAGCGTTCGTAGTGCGTCGTGCCGGTGGTAGCGCCAGGCGGCAGGTCGAACGCTGTGACGAGGACCGATGCGCAACTCCAGGACGCGTCGCAATCGGGCGCATTGGGATGGGCGAAGTCCAGCATGCCGAAGCTTGGGTCGAGCGCGGGAAGGATCGGGTAGATGGTCTCCGCATAGCTGTTCGCGGATACCGCCTGCCGGAAACGCGCAATCCTTGGAGGCGCCTGGCTTGCGTCGGCGGAGTAGGTCTCTGAGGAGGGCAGCATCTCGCGGGGGATGTTGTCCGCGCACATACGTGTGTTGATGCCAACGAAGTAGGCTCGCAGGCCGCTTGCGGTCGACGATGGGCCGGACCATTCGAGGTACTGCTCCGGCGAGCCCCCCGTTGCGCCGGCGCGCCAGTCGATGGTGCGAATCCCGCTGTGGAACCCGCTTTGCGGGTCTCGTGCATCCGGGTCGGGGGAGATGGCACTGGCGATCGTCCCAGCCTGGAGCTGGATCACCGCGTTGCCGATGTCGAACGTGGGTCGGAACTCCTCGTCACACGAAGTGACGGAGAAGAGGGCGACCCGTCCGTCGGCGTCGGAGATCGTCTTGGCCCAATGGTCACGTCCCTGAAATACGGACTCGGTGAACTCAGTCCCTCTGATCGGCTGAACGCTGGCGGGTTGGCCAAGCACCTGCTTGACGTACTCCTGCGTATATCCAGCATGAATGCTGCCTAGTCGTTCGTACGCAGGCTTACGCCAGAAGACCTCATCTGCGGTTTTCTGCGCGTCCTGGTAGAACCAAATGGCGGCGAACACGGTCGCGAACAGGGCCGCAGGAAGTCTGACAGCGCGCCACGTCAGGTAGAGCCACCCCCAGATGTCCTGCCGCCCCCATCCCCATGCAGAAGGGGCGGGCGGTACGAGCGGGGCGGGACCGCGAGCGGGACGGGGAGGCTCGCGTTTCACGAAGGACGCCCGGGCGCGACGGCTGTGATTAGGGGCTGTTCCGACATTCGTTGATGCGGAACCCAAGCGATCACCATTGGTCATGACGTGCCCCCTCGTGCGCGACGATAGGCGCGGGCGCGAGCGCTCGAATCCCCAATTTCCGGCACCTTGTTCGCCCGGAGGAGCACGGAGCGTCCCGCGTGATCCGCCGAGTGCGCGGTGCCGCGTTAGCTAGTACCGCGAGCGCACTCGACCCGGGGAGGTCCG
>NZ_JBQGCX010000870.1:0-2492 GCF_052038725.1 Actinosynnema sp. | reverse complement strand
GATGCGGGTGCGGGGGGTGGGGCAGGCGCGGGTGGGAGCGGGGTCGGGGTGTGGTCACCTCGGGGTCAGGACGCAGAACTCGTTGCCCTCCGGGTCCGCCAAAACCACCCACGGGACGTCGTGCTGGCCGATGTCCACGTGGGTCGCGCCCAGTGCGAGCAGGCGGTTGACCTCGGTCCCCGTGTTGTCGGTCGCGCCTGGGGCCACGTCCAGGTGGACGCGCAGCTTGGCCCGCTTCCGGTCGTCGACGCGGACGAACTCCAGCCACGGGCCGCGTTCCGGCTTCAGGGACGCGAACCGCTCGTGCGCGCGGAACACCTCCAGGCCCGTCGCGGCCGACCAGAAGCGGGCCTGGGCGGTGGGGGTGCGGGCGTCGACCACGACCGCCGCCAGCGGGCCCGCGGTCGCGTAGCCGTCCCTCGGGTCCAGGACGCAGAACTCGTTGCCCTCCGGGTCCGCCAGCACCACCCACGGGACGTCGCGCTGGCCGATGTCCACGCGGGTCGCGCCCAGGGACAGGGCCCGCTCGACCAGCTCCGCCTGGTGCTCCGGGGTCCGGCTGTTCACGTCCAGGTGCACGCGGTTCTTCTCGACCTTCGCGTCCACGCCCACCCCGAACAGCAGCTCCAGGCCCTCGACGTCGAGCGCGGACTCGTCGGCGGGAGGAATCGGGACGGACGTCGGCGGAACCGCAGCGGGCTCCGAAGGCGTCGGGTCGCCGGGGCTTGGCGGAATCCGGGGGTGCTCGCCCGCCGGGGAAAACGGCGAAGCGGGCGAAACGGGCGCGCTCGGTCCGGGGACGCCGAGCAGTTCCGACCAGAAGACCGCCAACGCCCTGTGATCCCGAGCATCAACAACAACGCTGCACCATGTAGTTGACATCGCCCGACGGTAGCCTCTCCGATCATGGCGCAACTGGTTCTCGGCCCGGTGCTGCGGCACGTGAACGGTTCTTCGGCGACCGTCTGGGTGGAAACCGATTCTTCCTGCGAGGTGACCATCGCAGGTCACTCAGCGCGGACGTTCCAGGTCGGCGAGCAGCACTTCGCGCTCGTCGTGGTCCGGGACCTGGTTCCCGGCACCACCACCCCCTACGAGGTCGCCCTCGACGGGACGCAGGCCTGGCCTGAGCCCGACTCGCCGTTCCCGCCCTGCGTGATCCGGACCAAATCCCCCGACGACAACACGCACAACCTGGTGTTCGGCTCCTGCCGCGCCGCGAAGCACGACGGGCGCAAGGCCGACAAGCTCGGTCCCGACGCGCTCGACGCCTTCGCCCTGCGCATGAAGGACCAGCCGGTGGAGGAGTGGCCGGACGCGCTGCTGCTGCTCGGCGACCAGGTCTACGCCGACGAGCCCACCCCGCGCATCAAGGAGTGGCTGGCCGAGCGCCGGGACGGGCAGGAGCCCAAGGGCGAGGTGGTGGAGTTCCGCGAGTACGCCGAGCTGTACCACGAGACCTGGGGCGACCCGGAGATCCGCTGGCTGCTGTCCACCGTCCCCACCTCGATGATCTTCGACGACCACGACGTGCGCGACGACTGGAACACCTCCCGCACCTGGCGCGAGCAGATGGCCCGCAAGCCCTGGTGGCCCGAGCGCATCCGCGCGGGGCTGGCCTCGTACTGGGTCTACCAGCAGCTCGGCAACCTCGACCCGGACACGCTGGCGCAGGACGACCTGTTCGGCAAGGTCACCTCGGCCGAGGGCGACACGCAGGCCCTGCTGGAGGAGTTCGCCGAGGCCGCCGACGCCGAGCTGGACGGGCGCAAGTCCACCTGGTGGAGCTACCGGCGCGACTTCGGCCGGGTGCGGCTGCTGGTGATCGACACCCGCTGCGGGCGCATCCTGGACGGCGACCGGCTGATGATCAGCCACGACGAGTTCGACTGGATCGAGCGCAACGCCGAGGGCGACTTCGACCACCTGCTGATCGGCTCGTCGCTGCCCTGGCTGATGCCGCACGGCCTGAGCCACCTCCAGTCGCTCAACGAGCACGCCGCCGCCAAGCCCGGCTGGCGGGGCGCGCTGGGCGAGAAGGTCCGCCAGGTCGCCGACCTGGAGCACTGGCCCGCGTTCCGGGCGTCGTTCGAGCGGCTGTCGAGGCTGATCCAGCGGATCGGGACCGGCGAGGGCGCGCCCGCGAAGGTCTGCGTGCTGTCCGGGGACGTGCACCACAGCTACGCGGTGCGCGCGGAGTACCCGAAGCCGACCGACTCGGCGATCTACCAGCTGGTGTGCTCGCCGGTGCACAACGACCCGCCGTGGTTCTTCCGGCCCGCGTTCGCGCTGTTCTGGACCAAGCCGGTCACCCGGTGGTTGCGCAGGCGCGCCGACCGGCAGGGCATCTCGCAGGACCCGCTGGCGTGGCGCAGGGTGAGCGGCCCGCACTTCGGCAACTCGGTGGGGCAGCTGCGGATCGAGGGCCGCGAGGCCCGGTTCCGGCTGGAGACGGCGAAGGAGGCCGAGAAGCTCACCGAGGTCGCCGACCT